>JACCWE010000089.1 GCA_013697785.1 Gemmatimonadaceae bacterium | reverse complement strand
CCTGCTGGGCGACAACAACATCTCCCCATGGACGACAACTACATCGCCCCATCCTGAGGCGTCGATCCCCGCCCGTTAGCGTGCCCCCCGCGAAGGGGGAGGCAGCGTGCGGACGACCGACAAGCAGGTGAGGAAGCTGATGGAAGAGATGACCAAGCTCGGCGAAGTCGGGCGAGCCGCCAACAGGGCGGACATGGACCGAAAGACGGCGCGCAAGTACATCGCGGCGGGCAAGCTGCCGTCGGAGATGGAGGTGGAGCGCCATTGGCTCACGCGCGAGGACCCGTTTGCGACGGACTGGCCCGCGATCACGGCGCAGTTGGAGGAGCTCCCCGAGCTCGAAGCGAAGACCATCTTCGACGCGCTCGTGGAGAAGCACCCCGGTCGCTACCAGGAAGGGCAATTGCGGACGCTGCAGCGTCACATCAAGCGATGGCGGGCCGCGGAGGGGCCCGACAAGCGCGTGTTCTTTGCGCAGGCGCACCGCCCCGGCGAAGCGGCGCAGACCGATTTCACGTCGACCAGAGAGCTCGGAGTGACGATCTGCGGCGAGGTCTTCGCGCATCTCTTGTGCGTTTTCGTGTTGCCTTATTCTAATTGGGAATGGGCGACGGTGTGCCTGTCCGAGTCGCTCGCCGCTCTTCGCCGTGGGGTACAGGCGGCGTTGTTCCAGCTTGGCCGCGTGCCTGTCCATCACCAGACGGACAACTCGACGGCGGCGACGCACAGGGTGTCGCGCGGGGCTACCGAGGTAGCGGTGGAGGGGGAGGAGTCGTGCCGCGGCCGACGACGATTCAATGACGAGTATCTCGGCATCATGCGCCATTTCGGGATGGATCCGCGCACGACAGGCGTCGGCGAGAAGGAGCAAAATGGCGACGTAGAGGCGCGTAATGGCGTGCTCAAGCGACGACTCGAGCAAGCACTCTTGCTGCGCGGAAGCCGCGACTTCGAGAGTCGCGAGGCGTGGGAGCTCTTCGTCCAGACCCTTCAACGAAAAGCCAACCTCGCCCGTGGCGTCCGCGTCGCCGAGGAGCTCGCTGTCATGCGTCCGCTCGACGTCTCGAAGCTGCCGGAGTTCACCGAGCTCTCCGTGCCCGTCAGCGAATGGTGCACCATTCGTGTGAAAAACTGCTCGTACTCGGTGCCCTCGCGCCTCATCGGAGAGACCGTCTGCGTGCGTCTCTACGAAGACCATCTCGACGTGCACTACGCCGGGAAATCGCAGCACATCTTCCCCAGGCTGCGCGGCGACAACCGGCACTGCATTAACTACCGCCACGTGATCTGGAGCCTCGTGAAGAAGCCCGGCGCCTTCGAGCGCTACATCTACCGCGACGAGATGTTCCCCACGGTGACCTTTCGGCGCGCCTACGACGCCATCCACACACCGCACCAGGGCGTCCGAGGCGACCTCGAGTACCTGCGCATCCTTCACCTCGCGGCGAGCACCCTAGAAGCCGACGTCGACACCGCCCTCGCGCTGCTCCTCGCCGAGCACGTCCTGCCGACCAGCGAGCGCATCAAGGCGCTCGTGGCCACGCCGACGAGCATCGACGTGCCCGCCCTTCTCCCGCCCGTCATTGACCTCACGGCCTACGACGACCTGCTCGGGGAGGTGGGCACGTGACCGCGGCGAGCATGCAGCAGTCGCTCGCGATCCTGTTGCGTGCGCTGAAGCTCCCCGCGTTCGCGCACCACTACGCCGAGGTCGCGCAGAAGGCGGAGCGCGAAGGGTGGACCTTCGGCCAGTACGTCCACCACCTCGCCGAGCTCGAGGTCGACGAGCGTGGCCGGAGGCGCATCGAGCGCCTGCAACGCGCCTCCGCACTCCCCACCGAGAAGACCCTCGCGACGCTCGACCGCACGCGCCTCACCGCCAAAGTGCAGAAGGTGCTCCCCGTCCTTTGCGAGGGAAGCTTCCTCGAGCGCGGAGAAAATGTGATCGCGTTCGGCCTGCCCGGCCGTGGAAAGACTCACCTCGTGTGCGCCATCGGCCACGAGCTCGTCAAGCGCGGCCACCGCATCCTGTTCGTGCCGACCTACGCCCTCGTGCAGCGCCTGCTCGCCGCCAAGCGCGATCTACGCCTCGAACGCGAGCTCGCAACCCTCGACGGGTTCGACGCCGTCATCCTCGATGACATCGGCTACGTCCAGCAAAGCCGCGACGAGATGGAGGTCCTCTTCACGTTCCTCGCCGAACGCTACGAGCGTCGCAGCGTCATGATCACGAGCAACGTCGTGTTCTCCGAGTGGGACCGCATCTTCAAAGACCCGATGACCACGGCGGCCGCTATCGACCGCATTGTCCATCACGCGACCATCCTCGAGATGACAGGCCCCAGCGTCCGCAGCGAGGCCGCCAAGAAGAGAGGCGAAAACCACCCAATTCAGGAGGTGCCATCATGAGCTACCCCCCGTCGAGTGCGCCGCTTTCCAGGTCGCGCGTTGCGCACCTGAGCGCGTCTCCGCCGGGCCCCAACGTCGTCCAGACAATGTGTTGAGGATGGGGAAGTGCAGTTGTCGTTAACGGGTGAATGTAGTTGACGTTGAGCAGTTCACGCCCGAGCCAATCGGCACGCATGACGCAGTCAGTATCGCGGCACGCCAGTCGCATTCCTCCGCACCATGAAGACGCCCGCTGCGCGCGCTCCCATGCGCAAGCCTCCCCAAGAGAAGCGCGTCGAGGCGGGCCCGGCGAGGCGTGGAGAGCCCACGCTCATCACACGTTACCGACGCGTGCGCGGTCACCGCCTGCACTGGACCGAGATGGGCGAAGGTCCCCCGCTCCTGCTGCTTCATGGGCTCTGCGACTCTCATCGGACCTGGCTGAAGGCCGCGCCTTTGCTGGCTCGTAACCACCGCGTCCTGATGTTGGATCTCGCAGGTCACGGACTCAGCGACCGTCCCGACGCGAGCTATTGTCTGGAGTGGCACGCACGCCTCGTGGGGATGTGGATGGACGCCCTCGCGCTCGAGAACGTCGATGTCATTGGTCACTCCTACGGAGGCGGCGTCGCCCTCTGGATGACGCTTCTTCGCCATGGCGCGCGCGTTCGGAAGCTCGGGCTAGTCGCCTCGGGCGGGCTGGGCAAAGAGGTCGCCTTCGCGCTGCGTCTCGCATCGTTGCCCCTCTTCGTCGAGCACTTCGGGCAGCCGTTCCTCCCAGGGG
>JACCWE010000088.1 GCA_013697785.1 Gemmatimonadaceae bacterium | reverse complement strand
GGCCGGTGGGGCAGGCGTGAACGTCACCAGCGAGACCGGTGCGCTGATCCTGTAGTAGGGATGGATATCGAAGTTCACCGGATTCACCTCGAATGTGCGATTCGAAGCGAAGCGACCGGTCGTCGGGAAGTACGGCGGTGGCTGCGTCAGGCCGCACGTATTGAACGTGTAGCGCTTGATGTAGCCCGTCTCTCCATTTGTCGCGGTGGCATCAAGTGTACCTACCGGCTGACGTGTGCCGTGAATGATGCCGCCGGTGAGATAGAGGCATCCGCGGCCAGCCTTCACCAGCTCGCAGACCTCTGCTTCCGGCACGCCCTGGTCATAGTCCTGCACCATGAACGAACCGAGTGCGAGAATCGATGCGTTGACCTGCACCGACGCCGACGATCCGAGGTGCACGACCTTGTCCGGGACTGCGCCGACCGTTTCCATGGGCGACAACAACATGTTGTTCGCCATGACGACGTTGGTACCCGAGATGATGCCCAGGTAGTCCTTGCAGAGCGAAACGTCGTTTGCATACGTGATGTTGTCGCCGATCGTGATCTCGTTCGGAGAGACGAGTGTGAGGTGGCCGTTGACCACTCCGCTCACGATGACCTTGCCATTCACGAAGACGACGCCCTGGAATTCAGGGTTGAGCTCGTGGCTGATCGGCCAGAGAAACGCTGCGTCCGGACGGCCTGCCGCAACTGCGAGCGCGTTCGGTCCGCCGGGCGCGGGCAGCCATGCGCCGAAGCTGTTTGAGGGGTAGAACACATCGCGCTGGCCTGAAGCCGAATTAAGGCGCGGGTCTCCACCAAGGAAGCAATGCGCGAAAGCATTCGTGAGAGCCAATGCCCGAGCGTCCTTACCGGTGATCTTGCTCAGAGGCGTGAAGTCATAGGTCCCAGAATACCAACCGCAGTTCTCGTTCGTGCCGAGGCCCGTGCCGCCGGCGGTAACGAAGTCGCCGCTCGCGGCGCCGCCGCTGGAGAAGAAATCGAACGAAGCGGCATTGTACTGTGCGGCCTTCAACAGCTGGGCCGCGGGAAGCGCGTTCGACGACCATACCCGCATAAACCCTTCGTTCGGGTCCATCACGTCGCCGTCGCCATTCAGATCCACGCCGACGAACTCGATGCGCGTCGTCGCCTCGCCGACGCCACCGGTCAATCCACCGTCGATCTTCGACTTCCCTGCAATGGCGAGACTCGCGAGCTGACCGAACACCTTCGTCGTCGGCATCGCAATACTGGGAACGAGCGTGGTGTATCCCTTGTCCCAAATGCCGCTTGCAGGATTAATGACGGTCTTCGACGTCGTCACGGCATCATGGAACTCAACACCTGACGGAGCGATGCTGAGCTTGTCGTTGGAGTGAACCGGACCGTACACCTGGTCGCCGCCGCCGAAGTAGATGCCGTTCTCGTTGTTCGAGAAATAGGCGTACTTCGCGAATGTGTCCTGGAAGACCGTGCCGCGATGATAGACCGCGTTGCCGAAATCGTCCTCGGCTTTCACGATGATCGTGCCGTAGATGCCATACTGGCCGCTCGTGCTGAAACTCGGGCCAGCCCACGACGTGCGGAAGACGTGAGGAATGACCGTTCCGCTCGCATCCTTCACGGGCACGTGATCCTCGACCATGACTTCGCCGCTGTCTTTGAAGTACGTCGGATCGCCCGGATGCGTATTGAGCGTATTCCGAACCTCTTCGATGCCAGCTTGGGCGACGTTGTATAGAGCTGTCGATCGCTCGCTGTTCTGCGAGATCAATCGGGCGTTGAGCGTCGTGGTGGACGCCACGATCACGATGGCAACGATCGCCAGAGTGACGAGGAGTACTGCCATGAGCGCTACACCGCGTTTCTCTCGAACGCGCGGCTTGGGCATGGGTGATTCTCCTGTAGGAGTCAATTTGGCATCACTCCGCCAGACGATACTGGCGGAGAGAAGGCCGGTGTACAGTCCTGCGCTGCAACTGCATATGAATAGGTGACATTGGTCGCGAGACCAGAGTCGGTGATGTCGTAGACTCCGCCAGCCGGTATCGAAGCGACGTTCGTCCAAACTCCAGGCTCGAAGCTGGCGTTTCTCGTCAACGCATAGCGCATTACGTCGCGCTCGCCACCGTTCTCATCGGGACTGGCTGTCCAGACAATTTTGATTACGCCGGGAGATACTTTTGTCGCAACAGGGGCCGCCACTGGGAGCGGCTTCGCACCACACGTTTGCAGCTGGCGCATGCCGACATTCGGCAGCGACGCAATCACGGAAACGGGACGCGTGCGCTGTGCAGTATCCGACAGTCCGTTCGTGACCTGGAACGAGATGATGACTCCGCGCACGCGATCGTTCGAGATAACGGTGTCCGTCTCGTACGTTCGCGGAAAGCTCGCGCCGGGCACCGTGTCGATCGACTGCACGCCGCCCGCGCCGATTTTCAGATACATGTAGCGGAAGAACGGATAGACGGAATCCGCGAGCACATTGCGAACGACTACCTCGGGTGCACTCGCATTGACCTGGCGAAGCAACACGTAGTCATCCGCGCGCGTCGTCTCCGTATCGGGCGCGAACCAAAACGTGATCGCCTCCGCCGGGCTCGCCACGCCGCCGCCACCGATATAATCTGCCTTCGGATATGTGAGCGCTGGCGCAGAATTCGGAATCGTGAAGGCCTGCGCCTGCAGCAAGGATTGCGTCTCGCTCGTCGGCGCCTTCGGCTCGTAGTAGATCGCATCGATATCGCCCGCCACGTTCGTCGCGTAATCCGCGTTGAACGCGAGCGTATTTTGGTCGGCATAGATCACCGACGGCTGGCCGACCGACAGGTTCGCGCCGACTGAACGGAAATGCTCGTTCAGCAGGTCCGTGGCGAAACGCGCATTCTGCAGAAGCACCATGTCCGTGGTGGCCTTCCGGAACGTCCGCGACTGTCCCATGAAAAAGTTCATCGTGCCGGCGAGCACGACGGCCATCACGACGATGGCGATCATGAGCTCGATCAGCGAGAATCCCTTGCGTTTGTGTATTGGCATCATCATCACCTAGTACGACGAGATGGCGACGGTTCGCGACACGGGAGCAGCGAGTCCGGCGTTCGTCACGGTCACGGTCACGCGCGTGACGTCGTTCTTCGGGCATCCCAGTGGATTATTGCACGTCGAAGTCGCCGACTTGTCGCGGACGACCTGTGTCGTTCGATTGAATCCCGTCTCCGGGACATCCGTGTTATTGAAGGTCGACGTCAGTGTCGTGTAGTCCTGATAGCCGCGCACTTCCGCGATCCGCATATCTGCGAACGACTGCGCGCGCACGCGCACCGTGTCGATCGTCGTCTCGTGGAGAAACGAGATCGTCGTGTTCGCGAGACCCAGGATGATGATCATGAGGATGGTCAGCGCGACCATGATCTCGACCAGTGAAAATCCGCGCTTCCGCTTTTGCATTCGCATCAGAAACCCCTCTGCCAAGTCGTTCCGTCATAGTGCCACCACTCGGCGCGCCCCGTGGCTCGCTCGACGCGCATGGCACGATTGTCATTCACGTATTTCGGATCACCGATCGAGCGTCTCGACGTGATGTACGCGCCGCCCGCCTCACTCGCGCTGCCGTTGCGATAGTACGTCACCGACGGGAGGCCGCTCGAGGTCTCGGTGTCCGTGAAATTCACTGCCTGATTACCCATCGGTAGCGCAGGCGCGGTACCGAGCCCGAACTGAACGCGCTCGCCGAGGAAGACCATGCGAGTGTGCTCGCCGTCGTCGTACTGGCCGTTGTTGTTCGAATCCCAAATGACGCGCACGCGATTGCCGGCGGTGTCGAAGACCACGATCACGTTGTGCTGCTTCGCAATCGCCTCTCGCTGCGACGCGATGAGCGTCGTACCGATCGACTGGATGTCACCGTTCACCTGGTAGCGCGCGATGTCCACACGCCACAGGGCGATGCCGGTCATGATGCCGATCATCGTGACGACGATGAGCATCTCGACCAGCGTGAATCCACATTTTCGAAGCGTGCGGGCAGTTTGCATCCGTCCTCGTTCAATCATGCGAGCTCCGGAACTGAATGAGCGGCCTATCTCTCCAACGACAGGCGTTCATCGTACCTTGCATTCGACGACAGGAACGGAGCGTTTTCCGCCCATTCCAGGTCCAGTAGTAATGGACGATTTATGACCGGCGTCTATCACACCAAGACTTCGATCTATCACGCCGCCGGCTCATTTCCGGCGAAACGTGGAGTGATTCATTTCATCGCTGTAACGTTTCAATTCAGTTCGCTATCTGGGATTTCAGCGCTTGGTAGCAGCGAGCTCCGCTGCAGCATCCATGCGCGACGCGGGTGCCCGCGCCGCAGCTAGTTAGGCGAGTCTAAGGCGGTATCAACTGGGGTGATGAACTGACTTCGGCACGTAACGTCGCACGGCCGCTGGGCTACCTTGTAGCATCTAATGCTACTTTTTGCGGGGATTATGTGGGCTGACACCCTTCAGGCGTTCGAACGGCAGCACCTTTTGAAGATCCTGATCTGGGCTGGAGCGAGCGTGCTCATCGGCAGCTTACTATTTCTAGTACTTTCCCTCCGCCGAATCCGAGCCCCACTCGCCTCCCAGTTCGCCGTCCAAAGCTCAATCTGGGGCATTGCCGAGCTCGCTTGGGCGGCGTACGCCTACCGAGACATCCCACTTCGCGATTACGAGGGCGCGGCGCTCCTCACCCGCGAACTGTGGATGGCCATCGGGTTGGAAGCCGGCGCGATCCTCGTCGGACTCACGCTCGCGATCGGCGGCTGGATCTACGTCAAGCGGCTCGGCCTCGTCGGCGCGGGTATCGGCATCATCGCGCAAGCGTTCGCGCTCATCACACTCGATCTCATTTTCGTACGCGCCATTCAGCTCTGAGGCGCGCTATCCGCCTGCCGCAGGCTGCGGTAACTTTTTGGCCCTATGGCCGGCTACTCCGATCCGATCAACCACGCCTTTGCGTTCGCTGCGAAGCATCATGATCAGCAAGTGAGAAAGGGAACCCGCTACCCCTATCTCACCGCCGCGCCGAATCTCGCAGTGATTCTCGCGCGCTACGCCCAGGATGATCCGACGCTGGTCGCGGGGATCCTCCACGATGTCGTCGAGGACTGCGTTCGCGATGGGTACACGGCCGAGATGCTGAATCGCCGCGTGGGGGACAAGTTCGGAGAGTCGGTGCTGTCGACGGTGCTCGCGGTCATCGAGCGTCGCTACGACGATGAGGGGATCGAGCTCTCACACCACGAGCGCAAGGACGATCTCCTCGATCGCCTGGCGCACGCCGACGACCGCGCGCGCTGGATCGCAGCGGCGGATCATCTGCAAAGCGGCGGAACGCTGCTCGCCGATCTGCGCCGCACGGATTTTCCGGAAGCGGTATGGTCGCGCTTCACATCGGGGCGACAGGCGACGATCCAGTGGTACCGCCGCCTCCACGACCGGCTCGCGGAAGTGGGCTTTCGCTTTCCGATAATGGAAGAGCTGCACGATGTCGTGCGCTCGCTCGAGCGCTACGCCGGCGAGGAAACCCGCTCGGGATAACTGCGCGCGACGTAGTCCTCGAGTATCGCGAGAAACTCGGGAACGATCGCGTCGCCCTTGAGCGTGAGCTTGAGCTTTCCGTCGACGTACACCGGCGCCTTGGGCTCCTCGAACGTTCCCGGCAGCGAGATCCCGATGTTCGCGTGCTTCGATTCGCCCGGGCCGTTCACGATGCATCCCATGACCGCAACGCGCATCTCCTCGACACCGGGATGCTTCTCGCGCCACACGGGCATCTGATCGCGAAGATACGTCTGAATGTCTTCCGCCATGTGCTGGAAGAACGTCGACGTCGTGCGCCCACATCCGGGACATGCGGTCACCTGCGGCGTGAACGAGCGAAGGCCCAGCGACTGCAGAATCTGCTGTGCGACCTGTACCTCCTCCGTGCGGTCGCCGTCGGGCTTGGGCGTGAGCGAGACGCGAATGGTGTCGCCGATTCCCTCGCTCAGCAGAATCGAAAGTCCCGCGGTGCTCGCCACCACACCCTTCGTACCCAGCCCCGCTTCCGTAAGCCCGAGGTGCAGCGGATAATCGCAGCGCGCAGCCAGTCGCCGATAGACCTCGACGAGATCCTGCACCAGCGAGACCTTCGCCGAGATGATGATACGATCGTGCGCGAGTCCAACCTCCTCGGCCACGAGCGCCGAGCGGAGCGCGCTCTCGAGCATCGCCTCGATGTAGACGTCGTGCGCGTCGAGCGGCTCGGCGCGCTTCGCATTCTCGTTCATCATCACGGTGAGCAGATCCTGATCGAGCGAGCCCCAGTTCACACCGATGCGCACGGGCTTGTCGTTGGCGACGGCGATCGAGACGATCGTGCGGAAGTTGTCGTCGCGCCGCTTGCCGCCGACGTTGCCGGGATTGATGCGGTACTTCGCGAGCGCGCGCGCGCAGTCGGGATACTTCGCGAGCAGCAGATGCCCGTTGTAGTGAAAGTCGCCGATGATCGGGACGTCGATGCCGATGTCGGAGAGGCGGCGCACGATTTCGGGGACGGCTGCCGCCGCGGGCTCGTTGTTCACCGTCACGCGCACGAGCTGCGATCCCGCCGCGGCGAGCGCGGCCGTCTGCGCAACGGTGAGCGCGACGTCGGCGGTGTCCGTGTTGGTCATGGATTGCACGACGATCGGATGCGCGCTGCCGACGGCTACATTACCGATGATTGTCGTGACCGTGCGGCGGCGCTCGGCGAAAGGCATGCGAGAAAGATAAGGCTGGCGAAGCCGGGCGGTAAACGAGCGCTGGCAATCCGAACGTAACGCTGTAGACTTGTCACTGAATCCGAGACAGTACTCGCTGAACCAGGTATGGAGTCTTCATGAAGGACGATCTCGATCAGCCGCCCCGCGCCTACACGACTGCCGACGTCGCGTCGCAACCCGCGCCGAAGAAGCGGATGGGCTGGCGCGGGAAGATCCTTCTCTGGGTCTTCACCGTGGTCGCGGTAGCAGGGCTTGGCTTCGCTGCCTACACCTGGTCCGTTCTTCACTACACGTACTCGCTCGGCGATCGCGCCGGCTTCGTGCAGAAGTTTTCGCAGAAGGGATGGCTCTGCAAGACGTGGGAAGGACAGATCGCGATGGCGAATCTGCCCGGCACGACGCCCGAGATGTTCAACTTCTCGGTTCGAAACGATTCGATCGCAAAGCTGATCACGCAGTCGATGGGTCAGCGCGTGGACATCAGCTACCAGCAGCATCGCGGTGTTCCGACGAACTGCTTCGGCGAGACCGAATATTTCGTCACCGGGATCCGCGCATCGCCGCAGTGAACGGAAATCCGTTGATGACACGCGGTTAAGCCTCTCAAGGCGACCTCTACGGCTACGCACGAAGTTGCTATTGCGGCGCGAACATGCCCAACGTATCTTTTTCTCGGCACCACCCGTTCGCGCACATGCAGACCCGGGCGGAATATTTGCCTCGGGTCTTTTTTTATGTTCGTAAATGGTTGAGGCTGACGCGATGGCACATAGGCGCGCGTCACGGCAACATTTGTCAGGGCCAGCGCTTCCGCTCCCTGTACAAAATTATATCAGGAGCTGGAAATGCGTGTGACTGGCAAAGTGAAGTGGTTCAATGACGCCAAGGGTTTTGGCTTCATTACCCCGGACAACGGACAGAAGGATTGCTTCGTGCACTACAGCGCGATTCAGGGCAACGGCTTCAAGACGTTGGCTGAAGGCGATGCCGTGGAGTTCGAGATCGTCGAGGGCCAGAAAGGCCCCGCCGCCGAGAACGTGACGAAGCGCTAAATTCTTCGCTTCACTACCACGAATGGGGCGTCACTCGAGAGAGTGGCGCCCCATTTTCGTTCGTACTCTGTTCACGCGCGTGTTCAGGCGAGCGAAGCCCACGCGCTCTTCATCTGAGCCTTCATCGCGAGCGGGCCCGTTCCGCCCTCGGTCTCGCGACGCTCCACCGATGCCACGGCCGAGAGCGCGTCGAACACATCGGGGCCGAAGCTCGCATGCGCGGTCTTGAACGTCTTGTACGGCATCGCGTGCAGCTCGACGCCGGTTTCTTCGCTCTGCCGAATCAGAGAGCCCACTGCCGCGTGCGCATCGCGGAACGTCGTACCCTTGCCGACGAGATAATCCGCGAGGTCCGTCGCCATCATACTGCTCGAGAGCGCCGCCTTCATCTTGTCGGCGCGGAAAGTGATTTCCGAGAGCGCGCCCGCGACGCCGGGGAGCACGAGCATCATCGTGTCGACCGCGTCGAAGAGTGCGCGCTTGTCGTCCTGCAGATCCTTGTTGTAGCCGCTCGGCAAACCCTTGAGCGTCGCGAGCAGCGCGGTGAGATCGCCGAGGAGACGGCCGCCGGATCCGCGCGCGAGCTCGAGCGCGTCGGGATTGCGCTTCTGCGGCATCATGCTCGAGCCGGTCGTGAACGAGTCGCCGAACTGGATGAAGCCGAATTCGCTCGTGCCGTAGATGATGAGATCTTCGGCAACGCGGGAGAGATGGATCGCGAGCATCGAGAGCGTGAACAGCAGCTCGGCGACGAAGTCGCGATCGCTCACGGCATCGATGCTGTTGAGCGAGAGCTGTGCGAAGCCGAGGCTTCCCTGGAGGAGCACGCGCGAAATGGGAAAAGCGCAGCCGGCGACGGCACCGGAGCCGAGCGGAAGGACGGCGGCTGCGCGGCCGGCCGAGGCGAGGCGCGCGCGGTCGCGATCGAGGGGCCAGAAGTGCGAGAGCATCCAGTGCGCCGCGGAGACGGGCTGCGCGCGCTGCATGTGCGTGTACGCGGGCATGAGAACACTCGCCGCCGAGAGTGACTCGGCGTGTGCGAGCATGACCATCTGCAGCTCGCGAACGGCAGTGTCGAGCACGCCGACCGCGTCCATCGACCAGAGGCGCGTGGCCGTCGCGACCTGATCGTTGCGGCTGCGTCCCGTGTGGAGCTTCGATGCGACGTCACCGACTTCCTCGTGAAGGAGCCGGTCGATGAGCGTGTGCACGTCTTCGTCGGACGCGTTGGGCTGCGCGCCGGCGCGAAGCCGATCGGCGACGCGATCGAGCCCATGCTCGAGCGCGAGGCTTTCTTCCACCGTGACCACGCCGGCGCTCCAGAGCGCGATCGCCCACGCCTTGGACAGCTTCACGTCGAAAGGCCAGAGACGGAAATCGACGCCGATGCTGCGGTTGAGCGCGTCGAGCTCCGGCGCGCTTTCACCCGCGAAGCGGCCGCCCCAGAGCTTGTGCGCGGACGCGCCAACGAGCTTGAGCGCCGTCATGATACGAGAGCCAGCTCTGATGAAACCGACGCGTCAACATCCGCCGCGTCGGCCCCCACGTCCTCGGTGCGTGCTGCGGCGGCATCGCGTTCGAGATCCTTGAGCGCGCGCACGCGCTGCGAGAGTCCGTAGAGGCGGATGAAGCCGGCGGCGTCGCTCTGCTCGTAGACGTCGTCTTCGCCGAAGGTGACGAAACGCTCGTCGTAGAGTGCCTCGCTGCTCTGGCGTCCGGCGATCGTGACCGTGCCCTTGAAGAGGCGCAGCGTGATCGTACCCGTGACGCGCTGCTGCGTGACGTTTACGAAGGCGTCATACGACTCGCGCTCGGTGGTCCACCAGCGACCCTCGTAGACCAGGTCGGCGTAGCGCGGCGCGATGAGATCCTTGGCAGAGAGCGTGCGGCGGTCGAGCACGAGCTGCTCGAGCTCGGAGTGCGCCGTCTGGAGGAGGGTACCGCCGGGTGTCTCGTAGATGCCGCGGGACTTCATGCCGATGAGGCGATCCTCGACGAGGTCGATGCGGCCAACGGCGTGCTTTCCGCCGATCTTGTTGAGCTTCTCGACGAGGTTCACCGGGTTGAGTCGCTGTCCGTTGACGGAGACCGGTGTGCCAGCGTGGAAGCCGATGGTGACGTCTTCCGGGGTGTTCGGCGCGTCGGCCGGATCAGTGGTGAGCAGGAAGAGATCTGATGGTGGCACCGAGTTGGGATCCTCGAGGATTCCGCCCTCGTGCGAGACGTGCCAGAGATTGCGATCGCGCGAGAAGATCTTGGTCGTGGTCGCGGACACCGGGACGTTGTGTGCGGCGGCGTAGGCGAGTGCGTCCTCACGGCTCCGAATGTCCCACTCGCGCCATGGCGCGATCACCGGAAGCTCCGGCGCGAAGGCGGCGTAGGTGAGCTCGAAGCGAACCTGATCATTGCCCTTGCCGGTGCAGCCGTGGGCGAGCGCGTCGGCGCCAACGGCGCGGGCGACGTCGACTTGGCGCTTGGCGATGATCGGTCGCGCCATCGAGGTACCGAGCAGGTATTTGCGACCGTAGATCGCGCCCGCGCGAAGGGTGGGCCAGATATAATCGGTGACGAACTCCTGGCGCATGTCCTCGACGAAGCATTCGTCGGCGCCGGAGGCGATCGCCTTCGCGCGAATCCCTTCGAGCTCATCGCCCTGGCCGATGTCGGCGGCGACGCAGATGATCTCCGCGTCGTAGCGCTCGCGCAGCCAGGGGACGATGATGGAAGTGTCGAGGCCGCCCGAGTAGGCGAGCGCGATTTTGCGAATCATGCCGTCTCCGCGATCGAGAATAAATATGCGTAATCTCTGCATATTTAATCGATCGCTCGACCCCCGTCAAGCGGCAGGGTCGAACGGGGCTAAACCGGGGTGGGGCCGGCCACGGACTTGAGGCGCTTGATGATCTTCTCCATGGCGGCGTTGGAGCGGCAGATGATCAGCACCGTGTCATCTCCCGCGATCGTGCCCATGACCTCCGGCCACTCCTCGGCGTCGAGTGCGACGCCGATCGGCTGGGCGCCGCCGGGGAGCGTATGGAGCACGATCATCTCGCCAACGCCGTCGATCGCGGTATAAAGGGGAGGGAGGAGCGCCTGGAGCGGCGGGCGAGCGTCGGTTTCATCCGTGGTGATGGAGTAGCGGGAGCCGCCGCCCGGGCCCGGTATGCGCGAGACTCGCATCTCGCGGAGATCTCGCGACAGGGTGGACTGCGTGACGTCCCAGCCGCGCTGGCGGAGCTGCTTCCTGAGCTCCTCCTGCCCCTCGATCGGGCGCGAATCGATGATCGAGCGGATCGTCGCCTGGCGCTCTCGTTTGTTTGCCATGGGCAGAGAATAGCGCACGAGCGCGCCCGCGGCGAGAGGGAGCCATTGACAGAGAGGTCAGGAATCTTTATGCATTCGCTGTGCATAAATTTGCGATAGGAGTTCTCGGAGCAAGCGGGTATGCCGGACGGGAGCTGTGCGAGCTCGTCGCCCGGCATCCGGCCGCGCGTTTGGCGTTCGCCACAGCGAGCGACCGGCAGGGGACGCGCGCACGCTTCGGAGGGACGGAGACGACCTTCGTGGCAGTCGAGGATGCGAAGCTGGGCGAGGCGCAGCTCGTCTTCAGCGCGCTTCCGCACGGGGCGTCGGCGCAGTGGGTGGACGCGGCCCACGATGCCGGTGCAAAGGTCGTGGACCTCTCGGCCGATCTGCGTCCGGGGAACGGGGGGAGTGCGGAGAGCGCTGAGGGGTTCGCGCTGGCGATGGCGCGGGCGCCGTATGGGCTGACCGAGCACGCGCGCGACATCGTGCGCTCGGCGGAGATCGTCGCCAACCCCGGCTGCTATCCGACGGTGACGCTGCTCGCGCTCCTGCCGCTCGTCGTGCGCGGGCTCGTGGCGCCGGGTGCGACGATCACCGTCAATGCGGCGAGCGGGGTGACGGGCGCGGGGTTCACGCCGAAGCGCGAGCTGATGTTCGCCGAGGTGGCGGATGATTTCCGGCCGTACTCGATGGGAAACTCGCACAGGCATCTGGCGGAGATGCGCGCAGTGCTCGCGTCGCTCGGCTGCGACGTCGATCTGATCTTCACGCCGCATCTGCTGCCGGTGGCGCGCGGAATTCTGGCGACGATCACGGTGCCGCTGGCGGAGCCGCTGGCAGATGTGCTCGCGCCGTGGCGGGAGCATTACGCGGGTGAGCCGTTCATCGAGGTGAGCGCGGAGATTCCGTCGCTCAAGGACGTCGTACACCGGAACGTCGTGCGGATCACGGCGACGATGGCCGAGGGCGTGCGTACGCCGACGGTGATCGTGGTGGCGGCGATCGACAATCTCGTGAAGGGGGCGGCGGGGCAGGCGCTGCAGAACGCGAATCTGCTGCTCGGCCTCGAGGAGACTCTGGGGCTGCCGGTATGACGACGGCGGTGAAGGTGACGCGCGTGATCAAGATCGGCGGGCGCGTACAGCGGGATGCCCGGCTGGCGGGGGTGCTCGCGCGGCTGTGGGCGCAGGCGCCGAGGAGCTTCTGTGTGGTGCATGGCGGCGGCGAGACGATCTCGACGCTGCAGACGCAGCTTGGCCGCGCGCCGGTGTTCGTGGACGGGCGGCGCGTGACCACGGAAGGAGATATTGAAGTGCTGAGAATGGCTCTGTCTGGCGTCGCGAACAAGATACTCGTGGATTCTCTCAGAACTAAGGGAACCGCGGCAGTCGGCATCTCCGGCGAGGATGGTTCGCTCATCGTTGCCCGCGCGCTGAATGCGGCGGTGCTCGGGTGCGTCGGCGTGCCGGTGGACGTGAACGATGGGGTGGTGCGCACGCTGCTCGCGGGCGGATTTCTCCCCGTGATCTCGCCGGTCGCGCGCAATGGTGAGGAAGAGAAGGGCGGTGCGCTCAACGTGAATGCCGATGATGCGGCGGCGGCGATCGCCGCCTCGCTGGATGCTGAGGAGCTGTTGCTCATCTCGGATGTGACCGGCGTGATCATCGATGGCGTGGCGGCGAGCGCGTTGAGTGCGGAGGAGGCGATGCACGCAATCGAGAGCGGAATCGCGACGGAGGGGATGGTGACGAAGTTGCGCGCGGCGCTCGACGCGCTCGAGCGCGGAGTTCCGCAGGTGCGCATCGGCGGGCTCGACGCGCTCCTCGACGCCAGCCTCGGCACTGCGCTCCTCGCCACTCCGCAGCTCGCATGACGACGCTTCCCGTGGTCATGGCGCAGACGCCATCGGCGCAGACGTCGTCGATGGAGACGGGCTCCGGCTCGCTGCTGCCGGTCTACAAACGCTTTCCGCTCGAGATCGTGCGCGGCGAAGGGACGCAGCTGCTCGCTTCCGACGGCCGCAGCTATCTCGACTTCACCAGCGGCATCGGCGTCAACGCGCTCGGCTACGCCGATGCGGGGATCGCCGAGGCGGCGCGCGGCGCACTCGAGTGCGGCGTGCTGCACACGTCGAATCTCTTTCACACGGCGCCTGGTGAAGCGCTCGCGGATGCGCTCGTCGCGAAGTCGTTTGCGTCGAAGGTGTTCTTCTGTAACTCCGGCGCGGAGGCGAACGAGGGTGCGTTCAAGTTCGCGCGGCGGTGGGCGCGCGATCTGGGCGGCGGCGACAAGCGCGAGATCATCGCGCTGCGCGGCGCTTTTCACGGGCGCCTGTTCGCCACGCTCGCGGCGACGGATCGTCCGCAGTATCGCGCGCCGTTCCGGCCGCTCGCGGGCGGAATCTCGATTGCGGAGCGCGACCTTGGCGAGCTCTCGCGCATGCTCGATCACCGGTCTGTCGCGGCCGTGATCGTCGAGCCCGTGCAGGGCGAGGGCGGCGTGCGCGTGCTCGAGCCGGCATTTCTGAGCGGGCTCCGCAAACTGACGCGCGAACGGAATGTCGCGCTGATCTTCGACGAGGTGCAGTGCGGGCTCGGTCGCACCGGATGGCTGTTCGCGTACGAGCGCACGGATGTCGTGCCTGATGTGGTGACGCTCGCGAAGCCGCTCGCGGGCGGCCTGCCGATGGGCGCGATCCTCATGACGTCGGAGATCGCGGCGTCGGTGCAGCCGGGCGATCACGGCTCGACGTTCGGCGGCGGGCCGTTCGTCGCGACGGTTGCGAAGCACGTCTTCGAGCGGCTGTCCGACCCCGCGCTGCTCGCGCGCGTGCGCGAGCACGGCGTCTGGCTCGGCGATCAGCTCCGCGCACTCGCCGCTCGGCGCGGGGAGATTCGCGCGGTGCGCGGCGTGGGCTATCTGTGGGGGATCGACGTGACGCGGCCCGCGGGAGAGATCGTCGCGAACGCGCGCGAGGCGGGACTCATCATTCTCACCGCCGGGGATTACACGCTTCGGCTGTTGCCGCCGCTGATCGCCACGCGTGAAGAGCTCGCGCGCGGCCTCGAGATGCTCGAGGGGGCGCTGTCATGAGAGAACAGATCTCGCTGCGGATGGCGCAGCCTGGGGATGTCGACGCGATCGTCGGTCTCGTGAATGGATATGCATCGGACAGTGTGATGCTGCCGATCACGAATGAGCGCGTGGCGCTCGCGCTCGATGATTTCGTCGTCGCGGTGGATGTGCGCGGTGGCGTGCGTGCATGTGGTGCGCTCAAGGAGTATTCGCCGAGCCTGGCGGAGGTGGCGTCGCTGGCGGTGGCGCGCGATGAACATGGAGGCGGGCTCGGGCGGCGGGTGGTGGCGGAGCTCGAGGGATTGGCCCGCATGCGCGGGATCGACGAGCTCTTTGCGCTGACGTTGACGGCGGGCTTTTTCGAGTCGGTCGGCTACGCGGTGACGGAGCGAGCGCGCTATCCCGAGAAAATTCGGCGGGACTGCGTCTCGTGTGCGCGGCGGTTCGGCTGCAACGAGATCTGCCTCGCTCGGCTGTTGCGAGCTGACACGCTGGAGTACGCTGCGTAGGACAGTGGGGCGACGCGGTAAGCGGACTCACCAGTTGCATATCGACCGGAGCTGCAAACGTTCGGCTCGCCCACGCGTCTCATCATAAGCGCGTGTGGCGGGCCGATCTCGTTTTGGCGACTCGAGATGCGTGCTTTTTGCAGGGAGAAGAGGAGACCGGCACGTGCCGGACCGGCTTCATGGTGCGCTTTCGTCAAGGGATGCGCGCGGATGACGCCGAGATCTCATGAACAGTTTGAGGGGGATTCGTTATGACGCGTACGGCGATCACTGCCGCCGTTCTGGGGCTCGTTCTTTTCGCGACGGCTCCGTCCGTCTCCGCGCAGGCTGTGGTCAGCAGCCCGGTGCGCTTCGGCATCATGGGCGGCGCGACTGTTCCGCTCAGCGATTTTTCCGACGCGGCGAAGACCGGCTGGAATGCGGGAATTCTGATGAACATCGGTGTGCCGCTCGTGCCCGTGAGCTTTCGCATCGATGGACAGTGGCAGCAGCTGAAGGGAAAGAATTTCGATTACGGGAAGGGTGCTGTGACGCACGATGATTTCCGGATCATCGATGGGACTGCGAACGTGGTGTACACGTTCGGCGCGGCGCTGCCGACCAAGTTCTACCTCATTGGCGGCGCTGGTGTGTACAACGTGCGCGTGAAAAACAACGACTTCGATCTCAATGCGAGCGGCACGAAGTTCGGGCTCAATGGAGGCGTCGGCTTCAAGTTCCAGCTGACAGGATTCTCGACGTTCATCGAGGCGCGCTACCACAACGTGATCCACGGAACAGATATCGGAGATGTCAGCGGCAATGCGAAGTCGCTGCAGTTCGTGCCGATCAGCGTGGGAATTACGTTCTAGCCCGCGATCCCGCCGGAACACGGGCGTCAACGATCGAAACGACTGGATGGAAGAGGACGGACAAAAACGGACACTGCACGCTGCGGTCGTCCGTTTTTGTCCGCTGAATACCGTTGTTCTTGCCAATTCCGCGCGGTCGCACTTGCTGTGTGCTCATCCCACTCCGGACAACCCATGGATTGTTCGCCGCCCGCCGCGGTGACCATCGCCCCGACGTTCGCGCTGTGCTCTACCAAAGCATCGGCGCAATCGTCGGAAGCAACGTCGTATTATGGGTGGTGGAGTGGAACGCCGGAGCGCTCGTCGCCTTCGGCGCATCGCACTCGCCATTGAGCTTTCGCGTCGACCTTCAGTGGCAGCAGCTGAACGGGAAGCAGGTCGCGGTCTCACAAAACGCCTACCAGAAAGCCGACTTTCGCTTCATCGATGGAACCGTGAACGAGCCGGCGCACTAGATGCAGATCCTGCCGATAAGCGCTGGTGTCGTGTTCTAGGGTGCGTCCGGACTCGTACAGATGATCAGGATCACAATTCTGGTGCGATGTAGCAGACGCGACTTATAAAGACTCCCACACATTGGGAACGCGCGGCTTCGTTTTTGCCTTTGTATCACACGCGACAATCACTGTGTGTCGCTCAACGTGACCTTCGAAAAGGATGTGAGGATTTTATGAAGCGTATTCTTACTGGCGCTGCGGTACTGGGGTTCTCGATTTTCGCGAGCGCGAAGGTTTCCGCTCAGGCAATGAGCGAGATGGCGAACAAGACGCCGGTTCAGTTTGGAGTGTTGGGCGGTGCGACCTTTCCCGTCAGCGATTATAAGAGTGTGCTGAAGACCGGATGGAATGCCGGTGCGTTCGTGAATCTCGGTATCGCGAATTGGCCCGTGGGAGTCCGCATCGATGGACAGTGGAATCAGTTCGCGGTCAAGGGTCTGAGCGGCGTGCACTTCCGCGACATCCACGGAACGGCGGACTTAGTTGCGAACGTTGGTAATGGAAAGGCCGTGAAATTCTATGTGCTTGGCGGTGTCGGCGTGTACAACATCAAGGCCACCGGAAGCAACGATGGCGTCGACTACGGCAGCTCCAAGAGCGCGACGAAATTCGGCCTGAACGGCGGCGCTGGCTTCAAGTTCAACGTCGGAAGTCTCTCCCCGTTTGTCGAGGCGCGTTACCACTACGTGTTCCTGAACGGCAACGACTTCAGCAACAATGGCAGCAACCCCAAGTTCCAGATGATTCCGGTGAGCATCGGTCTGTCGTTCTAATTCAAAAGCACAGCTCCAGGGAACCGCCCTCCTCACGGGGGGCGGTTTTTTCATTCGGTTGCTCGAGCAGCCAGTGACGGCGGTACGGTGAGTCTGTAGTTTTGCGCATGCAGATTCGTGTCGTATGGGTGACGGCGATACTGATCGTGTGTAGTCGGGGCGGAGTGCGTGCGCAACGAGTCGTGCACACTGTGCCTGCGGCGGACAAGGTGCCGACGTTGATCGTCTTCATCACGGTCGACCAAATGCGCGAGGACTACCTCGACCGCTTCCAGCCGCAGCTCACGCGCGGACTCGCGCGACTGTCGCAGGGCGGCGCGTTCTTCACCAACGCGTTTCAGGATCACGCGACCACCGAGACGGCGCCCGGACATGCGAGTACGATGTCCGGGAGATTCCCGAGCCACACCGGCATCAGCCGCAACAGCGCCGGAGTCCAGGATCCGCAGTCGCCCTACCTCGGCGATCCGAAGTACAACGCATCGCCCTTTCGCTTTCGAGGCGGCACGCTGACCGACTGGCTGCGCATCAAGGACGCTCGTACGCGCGCGCTTTCGGTGTCGCGCAAGGACCGAGGCGCGATCTTCCCGGTCGGGCGCGCGAAGCAGAGCGTCTACTGGTACGATCCAGCGAAGGGGCGATTCACCACCAGCAGCTATTACGCGGACACGCTGCCGACGTGGCTCTCGAAGCTCAACGCGCGCGCGGTGCCCGCGGGCTTCGCGGGAAAATCGTGGGCGCTGCTGCTCCCCGCCGACTCGTATCCGGAGCCCGACAACGTGCCGGAGGAAGCGAACGGGAAGAACTTTCTGTTCCCGCACGTCGCACCATCCGACAGCGCCGCCATGTTTCGCGCGCTGCCGGGTTTTCCTTTCATGGATGAGCTCACGCTCCGCGCGGCGAGTGAAGGGCTTCGCGCGATGCGGCTCGGTACCGGGCCCCAGACCGACGTGCTCGCAATTTCGCTGTCGGCCACGGACGAGATCGGCCACAACTACGGGATGGAGTCGCGCGAGCTGCACGATCAGATCCTCCGCCTCGATCGCATGCTCGGCGCCTTCCTCGACACGCTGTTCACGATTCGCGACTCGACGAGGGTCGTGATCGCGCTGACCGGCGATCATGGCGTCACACCGACGCCCGAGCTTTATGCGAAGCGCACGCACAGGAGCGCTCCGCGCGTCGATCTGTCCTCACTGGCGACGCGGTATCGCATGGCACTCGCCGCTCGCGGCGTCGACTCGAGTGCGTTCGAGCTGCAGACGTCGATGCTCGACATCGATCGCGCCGCATTTGCGCGCGTGCACGTGAGCGCCGACTCGGTGGTCGGCGCGTTCGCGGCGGAGGCGATCAAGGTGCCGGGAGTGTTGCGAGCGGATCGCGTATCGTCGCTCGCACGGGACAGCGTGCGCGATCCCTACGCGCGCCGTTGGGTGCACTCGATTCCGGCAGATTCGAAAACTGCGCTCGTGATCTCCCTGCGACCGCACAGCGTCTGGGGCTCGTCGTCCGCGGGTGAGCACGGCACGCCGAGCGATGACGATGCGCACGTGCCGGTGATCTTCTGGGGTGCGCCGTTCAAGGCGGGGCGGTATTCCACGTTCGCGCGCACGGTGGACATGGCGCCGACGCTCGCGTGGGTGGCCCTGACGCCTCCAACGGAGAAGCTCGACGGCGTCGTGCTCTGGCAGGCGATCCGATGACGCGCGCGCCCGGACTTCATCACGCGTTCGACGAGATGCGATTCGGCGCGGAGCGAACGCTGAATTTGCGGACGCATCATCCGTCGCGGGAGCAGGCGCTCAAGCGCACGGAGAACTGGCTGCGCGAACGCCAGCTGGGTCGCGCCAAGGAGGCGCTCGTCATCACCGGGCGCGGAAACAACAGCCCCGATGGAATCTCGGTCGTGCGCGAGGCGATCGTGCAGCTGTTCGCGTCGCTGAGGCGGCGCGGCGTGGTCGCCGATGTCATGGAGCACACGCCGGGATCATTCGTCGTGACGTTCGCGAAGCTCAACGCGCTGCGCGATGCGCCGCAGCGCGCGCGCAATCCTCACGAGCCGGTCACCAGCGCGCAGCGTCAGCCAGCAGATCACCGCGGTGAGCCAC
>JACCWE010000085.1 GCA_013697785.1 Gemmatimonadaceae bacterium | reverse complement strand
CTTGCCGCCCCTGTAACGTCTTAAGTGGTACGCGCGTCTATGGATGCACCCGCAAAAGTGTCACTTTCTGCGCGTTTCGTGATACTGGGCGAGTACGCTGCAAATATCCAATTACATGGTCGGAGGTTTATGCGCACGACGCGGTGGAAGATCGCACTCGTATCCAGCGCGCTGATCGGCGCGCACGCGAGCGCCCCCGCCCTCGCGGCGCAGGACTCGGCGCCAACGGTTGCCCCTCCCGTGGCCGACGCAATTCTATACCCGTCGACGCTTTCGTATGGCACCGGGCTGATCGACATCCCGGTTGCATGGATATCGCCCACCTCCGGCGATCTCTGGGTGACCGCGTCAGGCAAAATCGTCAACTACTGCGCGACGGTTTGCACGATCAATTTCCAGGACAAGTTCAACACGAACTTCTCGATCGACACGCACTGGAAGCAGCGCTTCTCCGTCGGTCTCTCCGTCTATAGCCAGAATCCGAATTACGGGTTTTTCGGTGAAGTGCTCGCGCTGAAGCAGCAGCCCGAAAAAATCTGGCCGTCCGTTGCAGTCGGCTTCCGCAACCTCGGTCCGGATACGCACGAAGAGCGCTTCCTCGTCGGCAACGATATCTACGTCTCGCCCACCGGCGGGATAACCGACACAGTTCCCGGATACGCGAAGCACTTCCACTCTACGCCTACCGTCTACGCTGTCGCCACGAAGGAGTTCACCGCGGGCACGAATGGCGCCGCGAGCTTCAGCCTCGGCTACGGTAGTGGGATCTTCCACGACGACGGACAGCTCGGCAAGAACTACAACGACAAGGGCACGATCGTCAAAGGGCTTTTCCTCGGCGCTCGCTATGCACTCCGCACGTCGCAGAACAGCAGCGTCACCATCCTCGGCGAGAACAACGGCTGGGACTGGAACGCCGGCGTCGTCGGCAACTGGCGCGGGTTGTCCCTTGGCGTATATGGAACCGAGCTCGAAGAGGGCAGCAAGAATCCGAGCAAGGGCTACCTCTACACTGTCTACAACTACACGAAGTTCAACGTCTCGCTCGGCTACAGCGGCAATCTCCACGACATCGCGCACGGCACGATCCTCCGCGCGCGCATCGGTGAGCTCGAGCAGGAGCAGGGCCAGCTGCGCGCCCAGATCAAGGTGCGTCAGCGGAAGATCGATGAGCTCCAGGCATCCCTGAAGAAGGCGCAGGGCGGGGAGCTCGCCGATGTCGCGAAGCGCCGCGAGTTGCTGGACGCGCAAATCAAGGAAGAGCAGGACGCGCTCAAGCGCGCCGAAGATCGTTTGAATCAGCTGCAGGGCGGGTCACCACCACCGACGACCACGCCTCCGCCAAGCACGACCACGCCCCCGCGCTAATTCGAAACCCAGGTCAACGATGATTTTCTCCGTTCCCCGATCCGTTCGCATGGCGCTGCTGTTCACCATACCAGCGGTCGCCGCGCTTCCCGCAACCGCAAAGGCGCAGGACACCTATCCTCAGACGCTATACTGGGGTGCCGGTCTGATCGACATCCCGGTCGCGTGGGTATCGCCGGTGACGGGCGACTTCGCAGTGAATTTCTCGGGGAAAACATTCCACGGCGCGAAGGCGTCGCCCGGATTCTCCGCCCTCGATGGAACCAATACCAACGGCTCTCTCTCGTTCTCCTTCTTCAGACGGCTCGAGGCGGGTGTCTCGATCTATTCCGACAATCCGGAGTGGGGATTGTTTGCGCAGGGTCTCCTTCTCGACCAGGAAGCTTTCCGCCCGAAAGAGGGACTCGTGCGCTGGGTGCCGAGCATAGCGGTCGGTATGCGGAACATCGGGCCGTACAAGCATATCGATCGCTTCACACAGGGCTACAATCTCTTTCCAGGCACAGAGTCAAATCCGGGCAAGCAGCATCTGGCTGACTCGCTGCATCAGAACTTCAACACCGCGAATACGATCTACGGCGTTGCGACAAAATCGTTTCCGCTCTCCGAGCTGAATCCGGGGTGGGGAAAAACGATGCTGAGCTTTACCGTCGGTTATGGGAACAAACTGTTCAAGGATGACGGCGGCCTCGGCAGCGCGTACTCCTCCAATTCGTGGAACGGTGCATTTGGCGGCGTGAAGGTGGACTTCTTCCCTTCGAAGAACAGCACCGTGTCGATCATGGCGGAGAACAATTCGTGGGACTACAACCTCGGTGCGGCGTACGAGTGGCACGGTCTTCGTGCTGGCGCGTACTGGACCGAGCTGGGGTCATCGCGCGCGGACACGCTCTCGGCCGCGTCGAAGCTCTACGGCTACAGCAAGTTTTCATTCACGCTCGGATGGCAGAACAACGTGCTCGCACTCCTGCGCGGTCACGCGCTCGAGCGACGTGTGGCGGAGCTCGAGCGCCAGCGACTGCTGCTCACCACTGAAATCAGTGCGCGGCAGCAGCGTATCGCCTCGCTCGAGCAGGAAATCAATCGGTATCAGGCGCAGAACCTCCTCGACCTCGAGCAGCGACGCTCGCAGGCGGAGCAGGAGCTTCGCTCTGAGCGTGAGGCGCTTCAGAAACTGGAGGAGAGACTGAAGAAGCTTGAACAGGACGCCCCACCTAGCACGACGCCGCACTAGCCCACGACCGAGACCATTCTGATGCGTGCAAAGCGATTACGCGATTTCGTGCTGGCCATCACGGTTGGGAGCTCCTTACCGACGATCGTGAGTGCGCAGGCGACTGATTCGATCAAGGCCGACAGCGCGTCCCAGCAGCAGGCGTATCAAAGCAAGCGTGACACGCTCGTGAAGGATTTGCAGAGCGCGCAGGACAAGCTGGGTGACCTGCGAAGCCAGCGAGTGCAGCTCGAGGCGCGCATCGAGAACGTTCTCGCCCAAACGATGCAGAAGCGCACGCAGACGCTGCTCGTGAGCAGGGAAGAGACGGCGTTGCTTCAATTGGACGGCGTGCTAGCGAACGCGCAGGACAACATGGTTGCCCAACGCGATCGCATGCGCGCGCTGGGCGATGCGGTTCGGCGCCGCGCCGGCTCGGTGCTCGTCGTGACGCTGCGCGCAGATTCGGCTGCTCCCGGTTCGCTCTCGGATGCCTCTCTCCTGATCGACAACGCGGTCGCGGCCACGCGCACCTACACCGCGACACTCGCCGCCGCACTCGCGACTGGTGCGGTAGATCCGCTCTTTCGCTCGGAGGTGCTGCCGAGTACGCATGCGGTGGTGCTGACGCTCTCGCTCGGCGGCCAGCCGGTCTCGCAGTCGATCAATGTCGCGACACTCACGGAAACGGTGACCTACATTCAGTTCACGGTGCGCAACGGGCAGCTCGTTCCAAGAACGTGGACGAGCCGCGGGACAACACCGTTCTGACCTTTTCGAGAGTGATGCGCGCGCTGCCGGCCATTGCCGCGGTGATACTGGTGACGCCGCTCGCGGCGCAGCAGCCCACCGACACGTCGATGAAGTCGTCCACGCCCGCGACCGCGCCAGCCGCATCTGGTACGCACGCCGCTGCGCCCGCGGCTGCCGTCGTACAGCCCGCGCCCGACCAGGCGCGTGGGTTCGACGCGGAGCTTCGCATGGCGCTCTTCGATATCACTATCGATCATCCGCTCGCTGCACTCGACCGCCTCGAGTGGCTACGCTCCTCGCCGATAGCTGGCTCGGGTGCGCCGTCGGACGGGCTGCGCTCGCAGCAGGATCTACTCTTCCTGCTCGCCGAGTCGTACTATCGACTCGGCATGCGCGACGCCTTTCGCAAGGCGGCTGCATCGCTCGACTCGGCGGCGCCCGCGGGAAGGTATGCCGGCGTGATCACAGCGCAGCGCATGCTCGACGCGTATTCGCGTGGCGACTACGCGCGTGTGCGCACACTCGCCTCAGCGAAAACCGCCGGCGACCGCGGCCTCATCTCGTTGGTCGCTGGCCTCGGTGCCGTGCAGAATAGGGATTTCGCAGCAGCGCACACGGCATTCGCCCAGGCCTCGCAGTTCGGTGGGCAGTTCGCGCCATATGCGAAATACATGGACGCTCTCGCCTCCGCTGCGAGCGACAGCGCCAAGGGTACTGCCGCACTCGCCACGCTGCAGACGCTTGGAGAAGGACAGCCTGGTGCGTTCGCCGAACACGTTCGACTGAGCGCGGCACAGACGGCACTGGGCGTCGGACAGTATGCGGCTGCAGCATCGCTTGCGGACGGAGTTCCAGCGACGAGCGGCGCGGGCGCACAGGCACTGCTCACCAAGGCGTGGGCGCTCTACCGCGGTGGCAATGCGGCGGGCGCTGCAATGGCATTCCGCGATTTCGCGACGCGCTATCCGCAGCTCCCGGAGCGCGACGAGGCGCGGCTCATGGCTGGCCAGATCATGCTCGAAGGCGGCAAGAGCGATTCCGCCGAGAAGTATTTTCAGGGAATCGCGGACTCGATCAGCGGTGAGCTCACAACGCTGCAGGCGCGGGCGACCACGGTGATGTCGGATGCGAGTCGCGCCCTCGTGGGCGCGCGCGTGGCGGGGTCCGTGTTCATTGCCAACGCAAGCGCCGGCAAAGTAATCTCGCTTCCGGATGACGCGGGAGCCGAAAAGGCGAGAATTGCTGCCGCCTTCGCGGGCATTCCGGATTCTTCGCTGTCGACGTCGGTGCCGCACTTTCTCTCGAATCTCGGAGTTGCCGAACGAGTAGATTCGGCGGTCGGCACCGGCTTTCCGGTGCGCGTGGTGTTCGCGGCGCGGTCGGATGCGCAGACACCCGGCTCGTACGCGGACAGAACGCAGGCAGTGCTGACCACCGACATCCACCTCGCTCTCGCAGCGTATCGGCTCGAGCAGCAGATTGATGCGCAGAGAATCAAGATCGCCGCGCTCGAGAATCTGCAGCGCCTGATCATTGCCAGCGACAGCGGTCTTGCCGATAACGCGAAGCAGATTGCCGCCACGCAGGACTCGCTGGAGCGCATGACGAGCGTGCTCGTGAATACGCGCGAGCGCGTGCGCAATGTGCTGCGCATGCAGATCGCGGCAACGCGTCAAGCTGCGGCAGACAACATCCGTCTGCTCGACAGCACCAAGACGTCGCTCGGCGACAACGCGAAGGGGATGGAGCTGGAAGCGCTGACGACGGAACAACAGACCGCAAACGTGTACAGCGCGATCGCCGGTGATGTCGAGCGAGGCCTGGAAGCGGCGCTCGATCATCATCCCGCGTTCGCGCTTCGCGATTCTCTCGTCGCGAGGCTGGCGCGTGCTCATGCGTTACACGACACGACGGCTTCCGTGCTCGCTGCCGACTCGCTGGCGGTTGCGACGGAGCTCGCAACGCAGCGCGGCAAGGAATCGAACGCGGTGCTCGCCATGCGTACCGAGGTCGCCTCTGCGACCGCGCAGCGCACGGTGGCCGAGGGCGCGCTGGTCGCGCTCGTGGATGAGGAACTTCGCGCGAGAGCGACGGGGCTCGTCGCGCGGCTGTCGCGCGACCGGGAAGCCGCGGATTACGCGACTGCGAGTGCTGCGTTCTTCAAGGCGATGGATGCATCGGCGACTCCCCCCGGCGGCGCCACTCCGGCGGGCTCGGGCACTGCGCCCGGCGGCGCCTCCACACCACCGAGGCGATAGCCATGCATTCGCTTCGTTTCCTCACCCCGCTTCTCGCCCTCTCCCTCGGCGCTTCGGCAGTGCGTGCGCAGAACGCGCCCGCGCCGCAACTGGCCGCGTCCGCGCGTCCCGTGGGCTCCGACGACGCGCGCGACGACGCGATCGAGAAGCTGTCGTCGTTTCTGACCAAGTATCCCGTCAGCACGCTGCGTCCGGGTGCGCTCTTCCAGCTCGGCGAGCTGCTCGTGCGGCGCGCCGACGAGACGTTTGCAGCGGCGCAGCGGGGTGGGGGCGACGCGCCCGAGCGTCCGGATTACGCGCCGGCGATCTCGCGCTATGAAGAGCTGATCACGAAGTTCCCCACCTTCCCGCGCGCCGATGCGGCGGCCTACACGCTCGGCACGCTCTACTTCTCGCAGCAGCGCAACGCCGATGCCGCGAAGATGTTCGAGCTGGTGACGTCGAAGGAGCAGTCGCACTTCCGTCCCGAGGGATATTTCCGATTGGGCGATGCGGACTTCGAGCTCGCGGCGAAGCTGCGCGCCGATGCCCGCAAGGCGATGTTCGTGCGCGCGGCCTCGGCGTACGAGAGCGCGACGAAGATCGCGCCGCCCAATGGCGACATCTATTTCCTGTCGCTCTACAAGCTCGGCTGGTCCTACTATAATCAGGCGACTCAGTCGAACCAGCCAGAGTACCAGCAGGCTGTCGAGGTGTTCGGCCGTCTCGTCGCCGAATACGACAAGCTCTCGCCCGAGCAGCAGGCGCGCCTCGGGCTGCGCGGCGAAGCGATCGAGTACATGGCGGTTGCGCTCACACAGACCGGCGGTGCGCCAGCCGCGCGCCGCTACTTCGACACGCACCCGACCACCGGCTTCCGTCTTCCCGTGCTGCGCCGCGTGGCTTCGGGGCTCCGCGATCAAGGCGACTTCGTTCGCGCGGTCGACGCGTATCGTGCCGTTCTGCTGGATTCGCCCGCGGATTCGGGCGCGCTCGGCGAGCAGCGCGAGATCGTCGACATCTATCAGAACCGCGTGCTCGAGCCCGACAAGGCGCAGGGCGCGCGGCTGGAGCTCGTCGACCGCTTCGCACCGAATGCGGCGTGGTGGAACGCCAATCCCGCGCTTCGCGACTCTGCCTTGGCCGCGCGCGAGAACGCGCTGCGCCAAAGCGCGCAGTACAGCTTGTCGCGTGCGCAGGATGCGAAGGACAAGAAGGACAAGACGAGATACGCCGAGGCGGCCGATCTGTACGGCCGTTACATGACCGAATTCTCGAAGAGTGACAGTGCGCAGGCCGTTGATCTTCTCTACGGCGAAGCGCTGTTCGCCGAGGGGGAGTACTTCAAGGCGGGCACCGAGTACTCGCGTGCAGCGTACTCGTACAAGAACGATCCGAAGCTGTCCGCGCAGGCGGGGCAGGATGCGATCGTGGCATTCGACTCGGCAGTCGTCCGCACGAAGGATGATCGCGCGAGCCAGGACTCGCTGTTCGTCGTGGTGGATCGCTACGTCGCGGCCTTCCCGACCACCGAGGTCGCGCACCATGCGCTGATCGAGAAGGGGAAGCGCGCGTCCGAGGCGAAGCGGTGGGAAGTGATGGCCGCGACGTTCAAGACGTACGCCGACAATTATCCGGGCGATCCGTACACGCCGACGGCGCAGAAGCTGATCGGTGACGCACTGTACAAGCAGGGACTCTACACGGAAGCGCAGGGACAGTGGGAGAATGCGCAGGCGATCGCGATCAAGTCGGGGAAGAAAGCGCTCTCGGACACGATCAACCTCGTTCGCAATGCCGCAGCGGTGACGTACGGAGATTCGCTGGTGAAGGCGGGGAACTATCGCGAAGCCGCCGAGGCCGTGTACGTCGCGTTCGCGGATCGCAATCCGACGTCGGATCGCGCTCCTGACGCGCTGCGCAACGCGATCGAGACGTACGTGCTCGCGGACAGCGTCGCGCTCAAGAAGGGCGACAAGAACGCGTCGACTGCGGCGAAGCAGCGCGCGCTGGAGCTCTCGCAGCGCCTCGTCACGTCGTACCCGACGTACAAATACCGGGTGCAGTACCAGGCGCTCCAGACGCAGCTGCTCGCCGATCTCGGCAAGCGCGAGGAGTCCGCAGTTGCACTCGAGTCGCTGATCAGGGAGAATCCGGCGTGGCCGGGGCGCGCGGACGCCATGGTGCGCCTCGCGGTGGACTACGATTCGCTCGGCAAGCAGAAGGAAGAAGCGGCGGCGTACGAGCGCTTTGCTGCAGCGTATCCGAAGGATGCGCGCGCGGCGGATGCGCAGTACAACGCGGGCGTCACCTATCTGCAGAGCGGAGACACCGTGAGCGCGATTCGCGCCTACGGCACTTTCGCGGCGGCGCATCCACGCGACTCGAGGACGGGTGGCGCACAGGCGATGCGCGTCACGCTCATCAAGGCGGGCGGCAACGTCGCCGCAGCGAACGCGGAGCTGGCGAAGCTCTGCGCGCGTCCGACGGAAGAGATCAGGACGCAGTGCGCCAGCAGAGTCGGCGAGAACGAGTTCGCGCAGGGGCGCGCGCTCTTCCCACGCTATCAGGCGCTCAAGCTAAGCATTCCGCTCAAGGTCAACCTGACGCGTGCGGGAGTCGAGCGGCTATCGGCGCCCAAGCGGAAGCTCCTCGCGGACATGTCGGTGCACTTCACGAAGGCGATCGCGAGCGGCGATCCGGCGTGGCTCTCGGCTTCGTCCTACTACGTGGGGCTCGCGCAGTGGGAGTACGGAAATTATTTGGCGAATCTCACGTTGCCGAAGGATCTGAGCGACGAGCAGAAGGCCGCGGCGCAGGCGGGATCGGCGCGTCAGGCGGAGCAGTACTACCAGGCGGCGAACAAGCTCTGGCAGACGCTCGTCGACAAGGCGGCGACGGACAAGTTCGACAATGCGTGGGTGCAGCGCGCGAAGGACGCCGTGGGCGGCAAGGTCGAAGCCGCTCCCCCGGCCGCATCGCTCGTGAATGATGCGCGCGGAAATGGAGGTGCCCAGTGAGTCGTTTCGCGCGCGTGGGATGCGGCGTCCTTATGGGTGCGGTGCTGTGTCTGTCGTCGAGACTGAGCGCCCAACAGAAAGCGCCTCCTCCGAAGAAGGGGCAGGCGATCGAGATCCGCGGTCAAGTGCCCACACCGCAGGTGGTGACGGTGCGTCCCCGCGAGGTCCCGGCGTACGACCGGCAGCTTCTCTCGCCGGCGTTCTACGATGGCACGGGTAGCACGGCCTCGGCAGGCGGCGTGCAGCTGGTGCCGGAAAGTCAGGTGAGGGAAACCACGGTGCTGGATACGTTGGTGAAATCGGCGGCCAGTTCGGTGGCGACGATCAGCTTCCCGCCGGTGGTAGGCAACGATTCGGTGCGCAACGCTTCGGCTCCCGCCGCGCAGGCGGGGACCAGCACGGCGGAGCTCGAGGCGATGCGCCACGAGCTTGCGGTGCGGCGCTCGCGCCTCGATTCGCTGCAGCGCGAGGCAGCGATTCGACAGCAGGCGTCGGTTCCGCTGCAGTCGCCACCAGCGCTTCGGCGCAGCGCCGCGGACTCCGCTGCTCGTGCGGAGGAAATTGAGTCGATTCGCAGGGAGCTCGAATACCGGCGCGCACGTCTCGATTCACTGCAGCGCGAAGTGGACAGGATGGGCAAGGCAGGCAGGCCAGCACCACCGAGGAAGAAGACGACGACGGATTCAACCACCGCAGCGCCGAAAACGCCACGCGGCCGCAGATGATCATGCCAGTTAGAACTTTCGCTGAGGACACAGGTCGATGAGCAATCTGATCGAGTATTTCCGTAGTGGCGGTCCGATCATGTACCCCATTCTCTTGGTGGCGCTGGTCGGATTGGCCGTGTTCGTCGAGCGATTCTACATGATCGTCATCCGCTCGAAGATCAACGGACGGACGTTCATCGAGCGCGTGATCCAGCTCGTGCGCGCCGGACGAATCGAGGATGCGATCAAGCTCTGCGGCCAGTCGAATGCGGTGCTCCCCGACATGGGACTCCTCATTCTGCGCAGCCGGAGCCGCGATGAGGCGGATCTGCAGAATGTCGCCGACGCAGCAGCATTGAGCGTGCTGCCTCGTCTCACGCGACGGCTCCACTATCTGCCGATGCTCGCCAACGTCGCGACGCTGATCGGTCTTCTCGGAACGATCTATGGTCTGCGCGGCGCCTTCGCGGCAGTCGGAACGGCGGCGGCGTCCGAGCGATCGGCGGCACTCGCGGCCGGCATTGCGATCGCCCTGAATGCAACGGGATTCGGTCTGTTCACCGCGATCCCGCTCACCGTGGCGCACGCGTATCTCGTCAGCCAGGCAGAAGGCATCATCGAGCAGGTCGATGAGTTCCAGGTGCGTCTCATCAACGCGCTCATCGATCGTCCCGACGTCCGACTCGGTCACCGGTAAGCCGCTCGCCCGGCTTTTCCTCCGCATGATGTGCATGCGAAGGGCCGGGCGGCGTCTCATCGGACAACCACGCGTGAGCTGATCGTATGGCGTCAATTTTCCACCGGTCCAAACAACGGCGTGCAGAACGGGCGCCGGTCACCGAGAGCGGGAGCATCAATCTCGTTCCTCTCGTGGACATCCTCACGTCCATCGTGTTCTTCAGCCTCCTGACGTATCAGGGGGCGACAATGGCCGCGCTCACGTCGTTCGACCTCACGCTGCCCCCCGTCGTCGTCAACACGCCGGAGCAGCTCTCGAAGATCAAGTCCGAAAAGGATGTCCTCAACCTGCTGCTCGCCGTACGCGTCGACAACGACAAGCTCACCGTCGAGCACTCGGAGGCCGGTGGCTTCCATCAGGTCATCAACGGCTTCGACAAGTCATCGCTCGACCAGCTCGAAGCGCTCATGACGAGCATCCGCAACAAGTATCCGCAGAACGCCGATGTCACCGTGATCCCCGCGGACGAAGTGAGCTATGCGAACATCGTGCACGTGCTCGAGCGGCTCAAGCTCGCGCACTTCACGGGAATCTCGCTGACCACGAAAGCCCGCGGCGCCGCGGCGGGAGCCTAGCATGAGTCGTGGAAAGGATGCGCGCATGGCGCGCCGCGCAGCACAGTTCGCGAAGTTCCGCATGACGGAGCTCAACCTCATTCCGCTCGTCGATACGTTCGTTTCGATCGTGTTCTTCGCGCTCACGACCGCCACGGTCGGTGAAATGTCGCCCGTGGTGCCCGGCGTCCGCCTTCCGACCGCCGGCGTCGGTGTCGTCGCGCTCTCGCAGCTCACGCTCGGCATCGGCGCGCAGGTGACGCTCTCCGGCCACCCGCTCATGAACACGCTCGACGCAGCGCGTGCGAAGTCGGACGATCCCGGGCAGCCGCTGATCATTCCGCCGCTCTTCAGCGCGCTCAAGCTCAGCTCCGACTCGATTCGGCGGGCGAAGGCGACGCCGAAGGACTCGTCGCTCGACACGCCGCTCGCGATTCAGGGCGACAGCAGCATGCACTACGACCTGCTCGCGCGCGTGATGCAGACGGCGCGCATGGCGGGCTTCAAGAACATCTCGCTGCAGGTGAACAAGACGGGAACGGCAACCGCGGTCACGACCGTGCCCGCCGTGCCCGGAACGCCGGGAGCGCCGTAATGGCCGCCGAAGCGCGAGCGCCGCGTCCGCAGCGCAAGTCGGTCGACGACGTCTCCTTCACGAGGCAGCTCCGCTACGAGTTTGCGGACGCCGAGGGACGCGCCATTCTGTACTCGTACGGCATGTCCGCCCTGCTCGGCATCCTGTGGATTCTGCTCGTGCTCTTTCTCCCGGCTCCGCCGAACTCCATCAACCTGCTGAAGGAAGAGGAGCCCGTCGCGATCGAGGTGAAGGCCGAGGATATCCCGACGCCGACGCCGGCGCCCGTGGCAGCTGTCGCATCGAGTGGCGGTGCACCGAAAACCGCGCCGACGCCGGCCAAGAATCCGGGCGGTGGAAAGGGCGGCCCTCCGAAGAACGACACGCGTGCGATCAACGATGCGTTCGGCGGCGGCACGTCGAACAACACGGGCGGCATGGTGGGGGACGTGTCGAACGCGCTGCGTGGCACCGAGGTCGCAACCGGCACGGGCTCCGCGCCCGGCGCGCAGGGGAAGGCGGTCATCGGCTACGGTGCTGGCGGGCAGAGCTCGCGCACGCCGGGGCGCGGCGGTCTGGGCGACGGACTGGGCGGCACGGGCGCCGGGAGCGGGCTGGGAGGCGTCGGTGGGGGAGGAGGCGTCGGCTTCGCGACGGTGAAGGTCGCGCCGCCGAGCGTGATTCACGCGGAGAACGTCGGCGGGCCTGGACGCAATGTGTCCGACCTCGGCGACTACGTGCGCGGCCGCAACTCGCAGCTGCAGTTCTGCTACTCGGAGTACGGTCTCAAGACGAATCCCTCGCTGGCCGGATCGGTGGCAGTCGCAGTGACGCTCACGGCCGATGGCGGTGTCACGAACGTCGACATCACCAAGCGCACCTGGTCGGGCCCCGGTGCCGCCGAGGCGGAGTCGTGCATCAAGCAGCGGATCTCCGGCTGGAAGTTTCCGAGCTCCGACCACGGCGGCGGGACCTACTCCTTCTCGTTCTCGTTCAGCCGGTAGGGAGTCGGGGGAGCTGCAACTGCGGGCACGGACCAGACCAATGATAACCGATCGAACCCGACGCTGAGAGAGAGCCGCTCTCGACGTGCAGCAATCCCCCACCGCGTCGGGTTCGGTCCGTCGTTATTGGGTCGATCCGTGCCCGCAGTGCGCAGCTGCCGCTGACTCCCGGAGCTCCTCCTAGTACGCCGCCGCCCCTGCTTCGGCGACCGCTTGATCCTGTTTGCCCTTTCCGCCGCTCACGCCGATCGCGCCGACGACCTTGCGGCCCTTCTTGATCGGAATTCCGCCCGCGAAGATCATCACGCGGCCGTGATTGGAATCCTGAATTCCGAAGAAGTCATCATCGGGCTGTGAGAGCGTGGCGAGCGTCTTCGTATCGATGTCGAAGGCGCGCGAAGTGAACGCCTTGTTGATGGCAATGTCGATGCTGCCGATCCAGGCGTCATCCATGCGCACGTGCGCGATGAGATTCGCGCCGGCGTCGACGACCGCGATGTTCATGGGCTGCTTGATCTCCTCCGCCTTCTTTTCGGCGGCGGCGATGATGCGACGGGCGTCTGCGAGCGTGATCATGCTGCGTTCCTCCTCGAGATATTGATGTGCGGATTCGAGCATGGAGGAAAAGCAAGAGCCGCACCCCGAGGGATGCGCGATCAGTGTTTCGCGGCTGGCGAGCGCGGCGCTTTCGCGGCGAGCGAATCGCGCACGCGTCGCGCGCGATCGCGCGCGGTGCGGACATCGACGGCCGCCGCGCGGCGATGCTCGAACGATGCGTATTTCGCGATGTACGCGGTGTCGAGGCGGTTGGCATCGCGGAGCGAGAGCGCTTCGCTGTCGAGTGATGCGCGCGCGCGGGAAAAGCTCTTTTCGAGCGAGTCGAGCGCGGCCGTGGCGGCGCGCAGCTCGGGATTGTCCGGCCCCGCTGGAGGGCGCGCTACTCCCACGCCGCTTCGCCCGGTGGTAGTATCCACCTGTCGAGCGCGCGAGTGCTCGCCGCGACAACCAGCTGCGCCGCAGAGCGCGATGACTACGACCACGCGACCGATCGCAAGGAGAATTGGCTGACGGTGTGGCATAAGGCGCTGCAAGCTATCGGAGCCCTGCTCCTGCTGCAAACATCGGTGAAGCTCCCCGAGCCGCGCGGCTACATCAACGATTTCGCCGCGGTGATTCCTGCGGAGCAGACGCAGCACATTCAGGCGATCATCGATGATGTGCTCGCGAAGTCCGGCGGCGAGATCGTCGTCGTCACGCTTGCGGACATCGGCGACGCCGCGCCTTCGGACGTCACGCTCCAGATCGGCCGCCAGTGGAAGGTCGGTAAGTTCGGCAAGCCGGGCGACCCGACGCGCAACACCGGCGTCATCGTGCTGCTGCAGCCGAAGGAAACCGGATCGTCGGGGCGCGGGCAGTGCTATATCGGTGTGGGCTATGGCGCCGAGGGCTTCATCACGGATGCGACGTCGGGACAGATCTGTCGCGACGCGACGGATGCATTCAGGGCGCGCAACTACGGCCAGGGGATCGATCAGATCGTCGCACAGGTCGCGCAGCGCTTCGCCGGCGAATATAATTTTTCTCTTGACACGACGCTGGTCGCGAATCGCGGACCGGTGGAAGTCGCACGGCAGCCGAGCCGTTCGATTCCGCCGTTCGCGATCTACATCGTCGTCATGGTTGTCTTCCTGCTCATTCGCGGGCTCGCGAGCGGGAGGCGCGGGAAGCGCGGATGCGGCGGGTGCATTCCGATCTTTCTGCCCTTCGGCGGGGGGAGTGGGTGGAGCAGCGGCGGTGGCGGATGGAGTAGCGGCGGTGGCGGAGGCGGGGGGTTCGGCGGTTTCGGTGGTGGTGGAGGATTCGGTGGTGGTGGCGGCGGCTCCAGCTGGTGAGATGACATGGCGAAGATGACGCTGGACGATCTGGTCGCGCAGCTGCAGAAGGCTTTCGGCGACGGGCTGCAGGCGGTGGTGCTTTACGGCTCCGCGGCGGCTGGTGAGCACATCCCGAAGCGCTCGGACTTCAACGTGCTCGTGATCGTGCGCGAGCTCGGGCTGCCGGAGCTCGAGCGCGAGGCCGCGATTGCGCGTGCGTGGGCAGAGGCGGGAAATCCGCCGCCGCTCACGCTGACTGCGGCCGAGTGGCGGTCGTCGAGCGACGTGTTCCCAATGGAGTATGCGGATGTGCTGGAGCGGCATCGCGTGCTGTACGGAACTCCGCCATTCGATGGGATCGAAGTGAAGCCGCGGGATCTGAGACTCCAGCTCGAGCACGAGGCGATGGGGAAGCTCCTGCAGCTGCGGCAGGGAATTCTCCGTGCCGGGGGCGAGAGGAAGCGGCTGGTCGAGCTGCTGGCGGGCAGTCTGAGCACCTTCATGGTGATTTTCCGGGCGCTTCTGCGCTATCACGGCGAGTCGCCGCCAACGGACTACGAGCGGCTGGTGAGCGCGGTCGCAACGAAGACGGGGCTCGAGGCCGCGCCGTTCGAGCGTGTCGTTCGTCATCTTCGCGGGAGCGAACCGCTTCCGGAGCGCGAGGTGCAGCAGGTGCTCGCCGGCTATCTGGCTGGGGCACATGCGTTGGTTGACTACCTCGACCGACTTGAGGACTCGAAATGAGACGCATGATCCTGGTGCCGGCGCTGGTGCTCCTGTGCGCGTGTCCCTCCGACAAGAAGGGAGGCCCGCCGGCCGTCGTGCAGGACACGACGCCGGCGGATCTGAGCGCCGTGCAGACGGCAATGCCTGCAGCGGCGCCCGACACGTTCAAGCCGCCGGTATTCCAGAAGCCGGGGGCTGCGCATCAGATTCCGAATGCACCACCGGAGCTGCTCGAGGTCGTGCAGCGCGAGCAGGCGTTCTCGAAGTTCTGCTACCAGGAGTTCGGCGAGAAGGCCGACCCGTCGCTGCAGGGCGGCGTCGCGATGGTCGTGACGGTGAGCGGCGACGGAGTCAGCGACGCAAAGGTGAAAGCCGACAGCTGGACGTCGAAGGCGGGGAAGCAGGTGAATGGATGCCTGAACGAGAAGGCGGCGCGTGCGTGGAAGATTCCTGCGGACGCGGTGAAGCCCGGGCAGTACGTAGTACAGCTTGCGTTCCGTCCGTCGTAACTTTCAGGGTGCACTTTTAGAGTGCACTTCGAGGCACTGAGCTTTTCATCATCTCGCTAGCGGAGATTTACGATGCGCTTTCGCAAATTGCTGGTCCTCGCACTTCCGCTCGCGATCGTGGGCTGCGGATACAACACGATCCAGACGTATGACGAGCAGGCGAATTCGGCGCGCAGCCAGATCGAGGTACAGCTGCAGCGGCGAGCGGATCTCATCCCGAATCTCGTGTCGACGGTGAAGGGATACGCGGCGCACGAGGAGCAGGTGTTCAGCGAGGTCGCGCAGGCGCGCGCCGGACTGCTCGGCGCCGTGCAGTCGCACGATCCACAGCAGATGGCCGATGCCAATGCCGCGGCGACGGGCGCGCTCGGACGACTGCTCGCGATCTCGGAGGCATATCCGCAGCTCAAGGCGGATCAGAGCTTCCTCAGGCTGCAGGATGAGCTGACGGGGACGGAGAACCGGATCGCGGTTGCGCGCGGCGACTACAACAAGGCGGCGCAGGACTACAACACGCTGATCCGGAAATTCCCTACGGCACTCACCGCAAAGGTGACGGGCGCGAAGGCGAAGCCGTACTTCGAGGTGACGAACGGGGCGAATCGGGAAGCGCCGACGGTGGACTTCTCGAAGCCCGCGACGACGACGGCGCCACCGCCGCCGCCGTCGAAGGTTCCGTGACGAGCAAAGCGAGCGTGATTGCGAGAGCGCGGCCATTACTGGCCGCGCTCTTCGTTTATGGGTGTGCGTCGTCCGGCGCATCGCATACATCCGCGCCGAGCGGTACTCGCACACCGTCGATCGTGTTTCCGCTCGCGCTGGATTCCGTGCGCTTCACGAGCGGCTTCGGTGATGCGCGAAGCGGAGGACGAGCGCACCACGGTCAGGATATGTTCTGCGCGAAGTGGACGCCGATTCTCGCAGTTGTAGATGGCACCGTCGACTGGGTCGCGGCGGTCCGACCGAAGAACGGGAAGAGCTACGCCGTGCTTCTCCGGGGCGACGATGGCAATCAATACTTCTACGATCACTTGAACAACGACAATCCCGGAACGAAGGACAATCTCGGGGATCCCGAGTTCGCATACGCTTTCGGGATTCGGAACGGCGTGCGTGTAACCGCAGCTCAGGTATTGGGTTACGTAGGTGACTCGGGGGATGCAGAGCCCTCGGGGCCGCACCTGCACTTCGAGATGCACGTGGGTGACTGGGCGCATCCTGTGGACCCCGCGCCGGCGCTGCGTGCAGCGCTTTCGAGGCGCCGCGCGTTAAGCGCGCGCCGATCGAACCCCTGACCGTTCGGCTAGGCTGCTACTGTCGGGATTACGACTGCGTGTCCGGGTGTGGCAATGATCCCGTGACCACTTCTTGACAGTCTCGTCGGGCCGCTCTATTGTCGGGGCACCTGCACTACATCCGCTTCGAATCTTTCATCGTTTCGCCGCGCGCTGAGCGCTCGCGCGCATTGCTCGTACTCCACTGCGCAACAACGCACAGCGGGATTTTTGTATCCAATACGCCGGCGGGTTCCACTGTTCCGTCGCGTTGTAGCTACCGCCCACCTGGAGGTGCACGGCAATTCTCCTCTTGTCGGAACCACCGTGTCAGATCCACCGCGTGATCAGGTTCGAAGGCAGTCAACCAATGGAGGGCGCATGAAGTTTCGTGTTCTGTCAGTGGCCGCATTGCTTGCTCTCGCAGCGGCGCCGCAGTTGGCGCGTGCGCAGGGAGAGGCATTGCTAACGGGTAAAGTCACCAGTGTGGCTGGATCGCCCGTCGAAGGTGCGCAGGTGTTCCTGGACAAGATGGCGATCGGTACACAGACGAAGGCAGATGGTTCGTATCGCTTCACGGTTCCCGCAGCGCGCGCGACCGGACAGGCCGCGCTGCTCTCGGTTCGACTCCAGGGCTTCAAGCCGAAGTCCGTTACCGTGACCCTGAGCCCGGGTCCGGTCAACACCGACTTCGCGCTCGAGCCACAGGCCGTCGTACTGCAGCAGCTCGTCATCACGGGCGAAGGCACGATCACCACGAACGAGAAGCTCGGCGTCACGGTCAACAACGTGGGCTCGGAAGAGATCACGAAGTCGAACGAGCCCAATCTCACATCGGCGCTCGCAGGCAAAGCGCCGAACGTCGCGATCACGTCGGAGTCCGGCGATCCGGGTGGATCCGTCAACATTCAGATTCGCGGCATCAAGTCGTTCTCGGGCGACGGGCAGCCGCTGTTCGTCGTTGATGGCGTTCCGGTCGACAACCAGTCGATCAACGTGCAGGGTCAGTTCGCCGGCAACGCCGAGCAGGGCACCGTCGCTCCGAACCGCATCAGCGACATCAATCCGAACGACGTCGAGTCGGTGACGATCCTCAAGGGATCCGCCGCCGCCGCGATCTACGGCGCCCGGGCAGCACAGGGCGTCGTGCTCATCACCACGAAGAGCGGGAAGGCCGGGAAGACGGAGTACTCGCTTCACTCGTCCTACTCGTTCGACAAGGTGACGCACGGCTATCCGCTGCAGAGGACGTATGGACAGGGCAACAACGGCTTCCTCGCCGACAACGGCGTGCTGAACACGGGGCTCCCGTCGGACACCGACGCGTACTCCTCGAGTCACAGCTGGGGACAGCCGCTCGCAGCCGGCACGGTCACCTACGACCACTTCGGCGAGATGTTCCAGACCGGCCACGTTTCCGACAACAATTTGTCGGTGGCGGGTGGAGATGATCGCCGCAGCTTCTTCCTCTCCGGCGGCATCAATAACAACAACGGCTTCGTCACGGGGCCGAACGACTCCTACAAGCGCAGCACGGTTCGCCTGAAGGCGACGCAGCTCATCGGCGACAAGTTCAAGCTCGGCGGAAATCTCTCGTACATCGACACGCGCGGTTCGTTCATTCAGCGCGGCGACAACACGAGCGGCATCATGCTCGGCGGTTTGCGCACGCCGCCGGAATGGAACAACAAGGTCTACATCGCCGACAACGGGCAGTACAAGACGTATCGCTTCCAGTCGCCGTCGACGCTTTCTGCCTCCACGGGACGAGGCTACGACAATCCATTCTTCATCACGACGGAAGCGCCGGCCACCGAGAATCTGAGCCGCGTGCTCGGCAATATTGACGTCAACTGGGAGCCGACGTCGTGGCTCAAGATCCAGGAGACCGCGGGAGCTGACTACTACACCGATCAGCGCCTCGAAGGACTTCCGCTCGGCAACTCGACGTCGCCGGCCGGACAGGTCATTCGCGCGGACTACAACAACTACATTCTCGACCACAACCTGACCGCGATCGCGAGCCACACGTTCTCCCCGTGGTTCCAGGGTACGTTCACGCTCGGTCAGAATCTCAACTCGACGGACTTTCACCAGCTCTACGATCTCGGCAGCACGCTGATCGCTCCACGTCCGCTGGTGATCACCAACACGATCTCGACGGATCCGAACGACAACGAGACGCTCGTGCATCGCGAGTCGTACTTCGGTCAGGCGACGGCGGACCTGTACGACCAGCTCTTCCTGACGGCCGCGCTCCGCAACGACGGATTCTCGACGTTCGGCGCCAACGACCGCCGTCACTTCTTTCCGAAGGCGAGCGCTGCGTGGACGTTCACCAAGGCGATCGCGGGCCTTTCCTCGAGCATCGACTTCGCGAAAGTTCGAGTCGCCTACGGCGAGACGGGTCGCGAGCCGCTTCCGTACTCTACGCTCAGCTCCTATTCCGTCGGTAACTTCTTCGAATACGGCGGCGACGCTTCAGGCAAGCTGCGCACGATCTATCAGGGACAGGCTGGTTTGATCGGACCGTTGGCGGTCGGATCCGACAGCCTCCGTCCCGAGCGCACCCGTGAGTACGAGGGCGGCCTCGACTTCGGCCTGTTCAAGGGCTTCATGGATGCCGGGATCTCGTACTACGACTCCAAGACCACCGACGTCATCTTCCAGGCGCCGACACCGCCGTCCAGTGGTGCCACGAGCATCATCAAGAACGCCGGAACGATCACGAACAAGGGTTGGGAAGTCACGACCAACCTGCACCCGCTCCGCGGTGGAAATCTCACCTGGGACATTGGCGCCGTTTGGGGTCGCAATCGCAATCTCGTGACGAATCTTACGGGCTCGAGCGACATTCCCGTCGGATCGCAGGCGATCCTGAGCACCTTTGCCCGAGTCGGCTATCCGACCGGCTCGTTCGCGGGACACGATTTCGTGCGCTGCGGTCGTGGTCTCACCGTCGGCACGGATGCAATCGACACAGATGTCTGCCAGGGCAAGGCGGCGGGCACGCTCTATATCGCAGAGAACGGTTTCCCCGTCCTCGATGAGGACAATCTCCGCATCGTCGGTAGTGCGCAGCCGAATTGGAACGGTAGCGTTCACACGTCCATCGGCTTCCTGAAGCATTGGGAAGCGTCCGCGCTGCTCGACATCAAGCACGGCGGACAGATGTACAACGGAACGCGCGGAGCGCTCTACGTATACGGCACGCACAAGGACACGGACATTCGCGGTCAGACCTTCGTCTTTGGTCCGGCTGCGAACGGCGTGCAGGGCTTCCATGGCGATGCGGCCGTCGCCGGCCCCGGCGCGGGTACGCCTGTCATAATCGATCAGAACTGGTTCGAGGGCGACGGCGGAGCGTTCAGCGACAACGTCACCGATTTCATCGAAGATGCAGGGTACACGAAGCTGCGCGAGGTATCACTCGGCTACACCCTCACGCAGCCATGGGTTGCGCGGTCACTTGGCCTGAGCAGCATTCAGCTCCGAGTCGCCGGCCGAAATCTCGTTACCTGGACTCACTATTCGGGACTCGATCCCGAGACGCAGTTGGGTGGAGCCAC
>JACCWE010000081.1 GCA_013697785.1 Gemmatimonadaceae bacterium | reverse complement strand
GCACCCACCATCCGTCGCGTGAGGAGGCGCTCCGGCGCGCGGAGAACTGGCTGCGCGAGCGGCAGTTGAATCGCGCGAAAGAGGCGCTCGTCATCACCGGGCGCGGCAACAATAGTCCCGATGGTGTGTCGGTGGTGCGCGAGGCGATCGTGCAGCTGCTCGCATCGCTCCGCCGGCGCGGCGTGCTCGCCGAGGTACTCGAGCACACGCCCGGCTCGTTCGTCGTGACGTTCGCGAAGCTGAGCGCGCTGCGCGACGCTCCGCAGCGCGCGCGCAATCCTCACGATTCGCCGCCACGGGATCCAGCGGCGCTCGCGGCGCTCGAGCCCGATACGCGCGCAACCCTGCGCCGCCTCGCGAAGCGATCGATCGAGGAGCTCGGCGTCGAGGCGACGCCGGCCTTCATTGAGCAGGAGATGCTGGCGCAGTTCGGAACCGTCGCAGCGGGAGTGCCCGAGGGGCCAGATCGCGAGGAGCGGCTGCGCGAGATGCTCGAGGCCGCGCTGCACGAGCTCGACGACCGATGATGACCTATCTGCAGTTTACGCTCGTCACCTTCACGTCGCTGCTGTTCATCGTCGATCCGGTGGCCGTGATCCCGACGTACCTCGTCATCACGCAGGGGCAGTCGGTGGAGCAGCGGCACAGGACCGCGTTCCGCGCGTGCATCGCTGCCGGCCTGCTGATGACGGTGTTCGGTATTGCGGGAACGGGGATCTTCAAAGTCTTCGGAATCACGCTGCCGGCGTTCCGCATCGCCGGCGGATTGATCCTCTGGCTGGTGGCGATGGACATGCTGCGCGGTGAGCGCACGACGCAGGAGAGCACCGAGGAGATCGTGGAAGGGCAGGAAAAGGAAGATGTCGCGGTCACACCGCTCGCGATGCCGATGCTCGCGGGGCCGGGCGCGATCTCGACGGTGATGGTGCTCTCAGGTCAGTCGCACACGCTGGTGGAGAACGTCGCCGTGTATGGATCGGTGTGGCTCACCGCGGTGATCTGCTGGCTGACGCTGCGCGCTGGTGACCGGCTCGTGAGCCTGATGGGACAGACGGGGATTCGCGTCATGACGCGCATCATGGGGCTGTTGCTCGCCGCGGTCGCGACGCAATTCGTGATCACCGGTGCGCGCGAGGCGCTGAACCTCTAGCTCGCTACAGCTCCATCATCGTGCGCGGGCGATGGCGCGCGGGGGGCGGCGGCACCGGGCGCGGAAGATCGGCGCTGCCCGCGATCGCGAGCGAGCGTGGAGTGCGCGGCGTCGTGCGCACGAGTCCATCGTGAATCTCCATCGCGCGCTCGCGACGTCCGCGCTCGACCTTCGGCTGCCTCCGCGCCTTCCGCTTCGCGATGCGCGCCAGTGCTCGGCGCAGCACGGCGAGCGATGCGCGAGGGACCAACTCGCCGCGCGCATTCGCGTAACGCGGGATCGATGCGGGCGCGCGCGAGACGACGGGGCGTTTGCGCGGAGCGGGAATCACGGCGTGATTCGTGGACGCGATCTCCGGGGGCAGCTCGATCTCGATCTCGATGGGCTTCGCGTCTATGCTCGCGACATCCATGCTCGCGACATCGATGACGTCGACACCCGTGACATCGATCTCGATCATCGGTTCTTCCGGTGCAGGCGCAGAATCCGCCGCGAGATGCACCTCGAGCGCTGCCGGCTCCTCGGCGCTGTCGACGCTGCCCATGTGGAGCTCGCACAGCTCGACCAGCGACTGCGTCACGTCGAGGTGCAGCGACTGGTCGATTACATGCGTTCGTGCGCGTGGCGGCTCGAGGGTCAGCAGCCCGGCGCGCACATTTCCGCGCATGGCGTGCTCGCCGGCGCCGGCGCAGGCGCAGCCGAGCGGTACCGCGATGTCGAGGAGCGCCGGCGTCTGCTCGATGAGTTGCTGCGTGAGCTCGAGCACGACATCGTCACCTGTAACCTCGATGAACGAGCGTCCGGCGGCGCGCTCGACGTGGTCGCGCGTGGGAACGCCGCCGGGGAGTGAGTAGAAGCGCCGCCGATCGAGCGGGACGAGGGCGTCGAAGTGATTGGGCTGTGCGCCGAGGACGATTGCGCGCTCGGCGAACGCCTCGAGAAGCTCGGCGGGCGTGATGCGCGCGTCGATCGAGTCGTCTGCGGCGCCGGGGCACGCGCCGGCATACGTGATGTGCAGCGCTTGGCCGCTGAAAGCCGCGCGGATGTAGCGCGCGGTCGCTACGGGCGGCGAAACGAAGGTGAGCATGAACGGCTCGAGCATCATGCTGGCACGCGTCAGCCGTTCGGTGACGAGGGGACAGCTACACATCACTGCCGCCTGATGCTCGTAGTCAGCGAGCTGATCAAGACAGCTCTCAGCGATGAGCTCGTCGCCCCAGGTGGCAGGGGCGGCCAGCTGGAAACCGAGCAGGTGGCATGCGTGCGCGAGCTGGACCGGCGAGGCCGGCAGAGCTGCCAACACGGCGTCGGCGCCGAGGATGATAAACGGCGTCCCGTCTTCCGCCATCGCGCGCGAGGTGCTCGACATTGGGTGGACATCACGAGTTGGGAAGCCGCTGTGCCCGCTCACTTTACGGCCCATACATTGCTTGACTACGCTATGACATGCGGCATGGTTGCCGACGTGCCTTGTTCAGCAAATCGGGTGTCCCATGGCATCGACCGTCCTCATGAAAGAAATAACACGGGTGCCTCGCGAGCAACGGGATCATATTGCCGCATACGGCGCCCAGACGTCTTGGCCCTCTGGATTCACGATCTACGAGCAGGGAACGGCCGCTGACGGGATCTTTTTGGTGCTTCGGGGGCAGGTTGTGCTGCGCAATCAGGTGGGCGCCGGTCGGAGCTTCGTTCCATGGGTGGCGACCTGTGGCGAGACGTTCGGTGGCGAGGGGCTCGAGGGATCAGCTGTTTATGCGAGCCAGGCCCGCGCCGAGGAAGAGAGCGAGACGCTGCACCTCAGCTCAGCGCGCTTCAGCTCCATGCTTCGCGAGCAACCAGCCACCGCACTGATCCTTTTGCGGCAGATCATGGCCGAGCGAACGGCGCTGCTGGTGAAGTTCGGTCAGCATGCGATGCTGACGGTGGAACAGCGGCTGATTGCGTCGCTCGTGCGCCTCGCGCAGAGCCACGACCGGCGAGCGGCCGCGGCCGCTCCGCCCGTATCGCGGCGACTGCTCGGCGAGCTCGTTGGCGCGACGCGCGAATCGATCTCGCTGGTGCTGGGTCGATTGTGCGCAGAGGGGCTCGTGCGGCGCGAGGGCGGTGGACTGTATATCTCGGATCTCGACAAACTCGTCGCGCGTCTCGCTCCTGCCGCTCGCACATCGCTCGGCAATTTCGACCAGGGTGCGATCTCGTCGCCCGAGATCAGGCGCGAGGCCTGATCGACGTGCTTCGTCGCGCGCTTCACGGAGTTGAGGTGCGCCGTTAGCCTTCACGCGTGACTGACTCCGCGAGCATCGCCACCGTACGTGTCCCCGCCTCCGCCGCAAATGTGGGCGGAGGTTTCGACTGCGTGGGTATCGCGGTAGACAGGTGGCTCACCGTTTCGGTGCGACAGGGGGCCGAGGGCGAGCCGGCGGAGCCCGGGTTCGTGCGCGAGGGGACGCTGACATCGCTTGGCACGCGCAACTCGCAGGACGCGATCTATGTCGCTTTTCGTGCGGCAGTGGGGGCGAAGAAGATCGCGGTGCCGGAGCGGCTGCGCTTCCACGCGACGTCGGAGATTCCGGTTGGTCGCGGGCTCGGGTCGTCTGCGGCGGCGTTCGTTGCCGGGGCGGCGCTTGCGAACGAGATGCTGAAGCTCGGGCTCGATAAGTTCGGGATCGCGGAGGTGGGGACGGCTCTGGAGGGGCATCCGGATAACGTGTGTCCGTCGGTGTTCGGCGGGGCGACGCTGGCGCTCACGCATGCGGGGAAGGTGATCGTGTCGCCACTCGACGTGCATGCGTCGCTGGCATTCGTGTTTGCCGTACCGGAGTTCGTGCTGGAGACGAAGCGCGCGCGGGCCGCGCTGCCGAATGTGGTGCCGCACGTGACGGCGGTGAGCGCGGCGGCGAAGGGAGCGGCGCTGGTGCGCGGACTGGCGACTGCGGATGAGGATATGCTCGCGGCTGCGCTGGACGATGTGCTGCACATTCCGCATCGGCGGCGTCTCGTGCGGGGTTACGACGCGGTGGCGGCGGCGGCGATCGAAGCGGGCGCGATCGGGGCGACGCTGAGTGGTGCGGGCTCATCCATGCTGGCGGTGACGAAAACGGAGAAGGCGGACGCGGTGGGTGCCGCGATGGCTCATGCGTGGCAGCTGACGGGGGTGAGCGCGGTGGCGTTCACGAGCGCGCAGCGAGTGAAGGGCTTCCACGTCGTACCCTGAGCGTATCGAGTCGATGGCGGGCGAAAAGCGCCGCGGCGCGGGAGTTGCTAAGAGTGTTCGGCGAGAGATGAGACGTGCCGGGGAAGCGCTGGGGACGCGAGCCGGTGCAGACATCGAAGTAAAAGTTTTGCGTCCTCGTGGGGGGGATGCGAGAACGGGGGACGGTAGCCTTCGCGCTTCCGCCCCCGTTTCTTTTGCGCCCCTCGAGCTTCGCCGCTGATGCCGTCCCTGTTGATGCTCGCGTTCGTGTCGGCGGTCGCCGCACTGGTGGTGCTCGTGCTCGCGATGTGGCTGTGGAGTGTGGGGCAGCGCAAGCGGTACGAACTTCGTGTGGGCGCGCGATTCCCAACCGGGCCCGCCGGCATCATCCGTGGAGCTGAGCCGCTCGCTCTCGAGGCAGATGGTGCGTCGATGGGCGTTGTGCTGCTCCACGGCTTTGGAGACACGCCGCAAACCGTCGCGGCGCTCGCGCGCGCGCTACGGGATCGCGGCTACGATGTCGATGCACCGCTCCTTCCGGGTCACGGCCGCACGCTCGCGGAATTCGCGAAGTCCAAGGGGGGCGAGTGGCTGGTGGAGGCGCGCCGGGCGCATGCGTCGATGCGGGCGCGGCACACGAGGGTGGCGTTGGTGGGGCTCTCGCTGGGCGGCGCGCTTGCGGCGCGCATTGCAGCGGACGACCCCGAGCTCGCGGCGCTGGTGCTGCTCGCGCCGTATCTCGATACGCCGCCGTGGCTGCGGGTGCTGACGCATGCGGCGCCGGCGATCGGCGCGGTGATGCCGTATGTGGGAGGCGACGGCGCGCAGTCGATCCACGATCCGGCGGCGCGGGCGGAGGCGCTCGCGTACGGCGCGACGACTCCGCAGCTGGTGCGCGAGCTCGTGCGCGCAGCCGATGCGGCGCGCGTCTCGCTGCATCGCGTTACTGCGCCGACGCTTTACGTGCAGTCGAAGGAGGACAATCGCATCACGCCGGCGGTTGCAGCACGCGCATTCGCCTCGATCGGCGCGAGCACGAAGCGGCTCGAGATGCTGAGCGGATGCGGGCACGTGCTCACCGTGGATTTCTGCCGCGAGAAGGTGGCGGCGCTCGTGATCGACTTTCTCGATGGCGTGAGGAGCGGAAACGAAAAGGGGACAGCATAGCGCTGTCCCCGATCGCGGATCGTATGGTGCGACGCGGCTCAGGTAATCTTGTCGATGGCGTCGGAGGTGAATTCGTAGACGCTGCTGCCGATGCTCTTCGCCTCGTCGACGATGCTCTTGCCGGCGTCCATCGCCTGCGTGCCGACTTCGGAGGCGACACGCTTCACGCGCGCGACCGTGGACTGTTTGCGCTTGGCAGGACGCTTCTTCTTCGGCGTGACGGCCTTCTTCGCACTCCTGACCGCTTTCTTCACGGCCTTCTTCGCCGCTTTCCTCGTCACTTTCTTCGTCGCCTTTCTCGCTAGCTTGCGCGTGGCTTTCTTCATGGAGCTCTTCGTGCGCGGTCCACCGCTGCGACGAGCGCTGCTCTTTTTCGCCGTGCGCTTTTTGGTAGCGCTCTTCTTCTTCGTCGCGCCCTTCTTTCGCGCACTCGATTTACGAGCCGATTTTTTCCTGGTCGCCATACGTTGTGCTCCGCGTGATGAAATAGTTGACCGCTGCACTGGGCAGCCTTCACGGCAATTTCCGGGCGCGAGCATGTACGGCAGTGCACGCGACCAGGCTACGCAGTGAGTATGCGCTGACGCGGGTCGCCACGCCAGACGCAGGATGAGTCCTGTTGCACGCGCTCACATATATTCCGAACGGCTCTATCACTCTTGGAAGGAGAAACCCGGTGAAGAAAATCTGTTCTTTGACTGCGCTCGTCCTGGTGGCCGCATGCGCCAAGGGGAAGTCGGATGCGGCGCCAGCCGACACGGCGGCCCCGGTCGCCGTCGCGGCACCCACCCCGGCTGCCGCCGACACGGGGATGAAGATGGGCGGCATGAAGATGGACGCCGATAAGTCGACCGGCGGCACCGGCGTCCCGGCCGGCTACACGGGCGTCACCGATCATGATGACGCGAAGATCACGGACGTGAAATACACGGCGAACGCGGGCAGCTGGGAGATCCAGACGGGCCCCGCTCACATCACCTTCGCCGCGAAGGACAGCGCCAGGGGCGAGTACAAGATCTCGACGACGATCACCCAGCTCGAGAAGCCCAAGCATCCCGAGGCGTTCGGCGTCTTTCTCGGCGGCTCCAACCTCACCGATCCCAAGAAGGTCAAGTACGGCTACTTCATCGTGCGCGGCACGGGCGAGTATCTGATCAAGACGCGCGACGGCGAGAAAACGAGCACGGTCGTCGACTGGACTGCGAGCCCGAAAGTGCCGAAAGAGGATGCGAGCGGGAAGGCGACGTACAAGCTGAGCGTGCACGTCGCGCCGGACACAGTGCATTTCATGATGGACGGCAACCTCGTGACGGCGGTTCCGAAATCGAAATTTCCGACGGACGGCATCGCGGGAATTCGCGTCAACCACAATCTGCACGTGTCGGTCACGCCGCTCGAGATTTCGAAGTAGCAGTAGTGGCGCCGGAGGGCTCGCATGAGCGCTGAGCGACCCTCCGGCGCGCGCGCCGCGCTCGTGCGCGGGCAGCGTGTCGCGCTCACGGTGGCGCTGTCGATGTTCGTAGGGAGCTGGGTGATCGTCGGCGTGCTGCTCGCGCCGGTCGTGGGCGGCTGGCGCACGATAGCCGCCGCTTTATTCGTTCTCACGGTGCTCCCGCTCGCGGTGTTCTTCCGGAGTCGCGGAGCGGGGCACTATCCCGGAAAGGCCGTCCGGTTGTTCGTGTTCCGCCCAATGTGGTACGCGCAGCTGCTCCTGCTGCTTGCCGCCGTTGGCGGAGGGATCGCCGCCCTTGCCGGTCTCCCGTTCGGCGCCGCGGGTGCGGCGGGGCGCATTGGTATCGAGATCATCGCGGCCGTGTATTTCGTGCTCGGTGCGAGCGGCTACTCCGGCTCGCGAAAGCTCGTGGTCACACAGCTGTCCGTGACGCTTCCTTCACTTCCGCCTTCGCTCGAAGGGCTCCGGATCGCGCAGCTCTGCGACACGCACATCGGACCGCACAGCTCGCGCGCGCATCTCGCGAGCGTCGCGGCCGCGGTCCGCGCCGCGAAGCCCGATATCATCGCTGTCGCCGGCGATCTCATCGACGACTACGCACTCGACGTCTCACTCTACGCCGAGGCGCTCGGCGATCTCAGCGCACCCCTTGGCGTCTACATCGTAGCCGGGAATCACGAGGTGTACGCGGGGTGGGACGACGTGCTACCGCGCCTGCGCGCGCTCGCGCACACGACGCTGGTGAACGAGAGCCGAATCGTCGAGCATCGGGGAACGAAGCTCGCCGTGGCGGGGACGGGCGATCCGGCAGCCGGACATCGGGCGGCGCCGACCGTTCCCGCGCCGGACATTGCCGCGACGCTTGCGGGAATTCCGCAGGGGATGTTCACGATCGTGCTCGCGCACAATCCCGCTCTGTGGCCGCCGTTCTCCGCGGCGGGTGTGCCGTTGACGCTGAGCGGGCACACGCACTGGGGCCAGCTCTCAATCAATCGAAAAGGATGGAGTCTCGCCAATCTCTTTCTCGAGTACGCGATGGGAGCGTACCGCCTCGGCGACTCGCTGCTGTACGTGAGCCCCGGAACCAACTACTGGGGAATCCCCTTCCGCATCGGCGCCCGCGCCGAGGTGACGATCCTGACGCTTGGTGCGGGGAGCGAGGCGGGGATTACGGGGGCGCAGAGCGCGGATACGCGAAGTCGGTAGTCAACCGCTGCGATGGAGAACAAGCGGCGTTCTTCCCTCCCTACTCGCTACGCACTGAGCGCAGAGTTGCTCGCGCGGGCGGCGCCCAGGTTTTCGCGTACGTGGCCCGCGCTGCGCATGCCGACCAGCGCACTCGCGATTACCGGGAGGCCCCGCACGAAGGCGATTGCGCGCTGCGCATCGGTGGTGAGCCCCGGAAGCGCCTCGCGCATCTGCTGCGGGAGCTTGCTCGCGAGCTTCGCCTGAAGGAGCGTCGCGCTGGCCACGACCGCGACGCCGAGCTCCGATGCGGCTTCGAGCACGGTGAGCTCGCGATCGTCGATGCGCTGCGTGGGCGTGCGCACGGCTTCGTTGAGCGCAAGGTTGACCGGAAGCTGTACCGCCTGAAAGTGATGGTCGGTACCGCCGACTTCCCTCGCCGTCTGCACGAGCATCGCGAGACTCAGGTGCCCGCGCTCGCCCGGCGCCGTGCGGAGCCCGTTCCACGTCGCGCATCCGTAGCCGCCGATCTCGCCGGCGGCGCATCGCTGCTCGAGCAGCTCGAAGGCCGAGCGAAGGCGCGATTGCAGCTCCGGCTCATCGACGGCATCGAGCTGCTGCTCCGGGTTGTGCAGATAGTAGAGATCGATCGTCTCGATGCCGAGGTTCGCGCGGCTTCGTGAGATCTGATCGGCGAGAAAGGCTGGTGAGAGGCAGTGCCCGCCTGCGACGATCTCATCGGCGCGCAGAATTCCGGAGTCGATGTACTCGCGCTTCACGTATTCCTGATATTCCTCGCGCGTGGCCGGCTGCGTGCCATCGAGCGGGATGTAGCCGCCCTTGGTGCACACTATGATCTCGTCGCGCGCGGCGGTCTCCATCCGAACCGCACGCGACAGCGCTTTCCCAAAGGAGCGCTCCGATCGCTGGCACCGATAGTTGATCGCGGTGTCCAACAGATTGATCCCCGTGGCGAGCGCGTGGTGGGCGGTATCGGCGTATCGGATGTCATCGGCTTCGTCGCACTCGCCGAGGTAACTGCCGAGCCCGATCGAGGAGACGAGAACGCCGTCGTGCGTGAGCGGGCGGAGGTAGTCGGCAGCGAGCTTCGCTGCCGCGCGTGCCCCGTAGCGTGCGGTGCCGGCGGCGGTCGCGCGGCCCGTGAGCATCGCGGCGCGCGGGCGGGGGGATGTCGTTGTCACGCAGTGACGCTACGGAAGCGCGAGTGCGCCAGCAAGTGGTCCGGGGCGTGCAAGGTCGGGCGTGCCCCAACGTGCGCCTCGCTAAATTGTTCGCCGTCGGTATGAAATCCTCATTTCTGGTCAGGTATCCAGTGCGTGTTCTCGTTCTGCTCGCGGTCGCGACTGTCGCCGCATGCTCGCCCGTATCTCATCCAGCGCGCTCGGCGTCTCCAGTGCCGGCGCCGGTTCGGGTGGAGTCGCTGCCGGTGACCGTGGTGCAGGCGACGCAGGGTGTGCACGAGCCGCGGACGCAGACGCGCCCGGATCCGTTCGCTCGTCTCGATCGCATGGACTGGCCGCCCGCCACGCGCGTGCGAAGCGCGAGCGGCCGTCCGGGACCCGACTACTGGCAGCAGCGCGCGGACTACGACATCGCGGCGACGCTCGACACGGCGCGCCACATGATCAAGGCACACATGTCGCTCGCGTACACGAACAACTCGCCCGATACGCTGCGCTACGTCTGGATGCAGCTCGACCAGAATCTCTACAAGAGCGGCAGCGATGGCTCCGCGCTCTTTCCCGACGATACGCGCTTCGGTGACCGCGGCTTCGAGGGCGGCTACTCGATTCAGAATCTCGTCACGAACGGCGCGCGCGCCGCTTCCGAGGTCCACGGGACGCAGATGCGCGTGAATCTCGTCGAGCCGCTGACGCCGCACGGCGGCAAGGTGACGATCGCGATGGACTATTCGTTCGCGGTGCCCGAGCACGGCTCCGACCGGATGGCGCGCGACGGTCCGCTGTACGAGATCGCCCAGTGGTATCCGCGCGTCGACGTCTACGACGACCTTCGTGGCTGGAACACCGATCAGTATCTCGGACAGGGCGAGTTCTATCTCGAATACGGCGACATCGACTTCGCGGTGACAGTGCCTGCGGGCTACGTCGTCGCCGGGAGCGGCATCCTCCAGAATCCGCAGGACGTGCTCACCGCGGCGCAGCGGTCGCGCCTCGCGAGCGCGGCGCGCAGCGACACGGTGATCCGCATCATCACCGAAGGCGAGTCGAAGCCCGTCGCGACATCGGGGACGAAGACGTGGCGCTTCCGGGCGCAGCATGTGCGCGATGTGGCGTGGGCCGGCGCCCCCGACTTCCGCTGGGACGCGACGAGCTGGAAGGGGGTCGTGACGCAGGCGTACTACGAGTGGCCGAAGGCGGGCGCGGAGTGGACTCGCGCGGCCGAAGAGACGCAGTGGACGATTCGGACGTACTCGCAGCTCGTGTATCCGTTCCCGTATCCGCAGGCGACATCGGTGGCAGGGCCGGTTGGCGGAATGGAGTATCCGATGATCGTGTTCGTGAACTATGCGACGCAGGAGACGGATCCGAACGGCGTCTTCGGCACGCTCGACCACGAGCACGGGCATGAGTGGTTCCCGATGATCGTCGGCTCGAACGAGCGTCGGTACGCGTGGATGGATGAAGGATTCAACACGTACATCAACACCTTCTCGAACGAGCAGCGCTTTCCGAAGCATCCGCTGTGGCCGCTCTACGTTGGCGAATGGGAGTCGACGGTGTTGGCTGGCGAGCAGCGTCCGCTCATGACGCCGCCCGATCGCGTGCCTCCGGGCGCGCTCGGCACGATCGGGTATCGGAAGCCGGGCGCCGTGCTGCTCGCGCTTCGGAATCACGTGGTGGGGCGCGCGACGTTCGATCAGGCGTTCAAGGAGTACACCGCGGCCTGGGCGTTCAAGCATCCTACGCCAGCGGACTTCTTCCGCTCGATCGAAAGCTCGGCGGGGCAGGATCTCGCCTGGTTCTGGCGAGGCTTCTTCTACACGAACGATGTGCTCGACATCGGCATCGACAGCGCGTCGACGATCTCGAGCGACGGTCGCCATCTCGCGCAGGTGCAGCTCAGGAAGCACACGTCGATTCCGTTTCCGGTGGAGCTGCGCCTCAAGCTCTCGGATGGCTCGACGCAGGACGTAAAGCTCCCGGTCGACATCTGGTATCTCGGCGACCAGTACACCGCCACGATCCCGGTTCGCGCGCCGCTCGCGGGAGCGCGGCTCTGGCCCGACGGTACCGTTCCCGATTTCAACTCGTCAAACGATACGTGGGGGAGCGCGCCGAGCGGCGACAAGCCGGGATTGGTGTCGGCCGGAGGGCTCGTAACTTCATTGTCCCCACAGCCATAGCCTGTGTGGATCGGGCGCCGGGAAGTGGCCCGAATAGCTCGCACGCAGTAGATTACGTGCGACGGTTTTTCGCTTCCCATCTTCGAGTCAGGATGCAATGCCAGGATTTGCAATGTGGGCGACGCACTGGTGGAAGCCGGTGCTCTTCGTGGTCGTCGCCGGCCATCTCACCAACGTGTGCGTCACGCTCTTTCTGCATCGCGCGCAGACGCATCGCGGAGTGACGTTCAGCAAGCTGGCCGAGATCCCGATGCGTGTGTGGCTCTGGCTGTCGACGTCGATCGTGACGCAGGAATGGGTGGCGTGCCACCGGAAGCACCATGCGTTCGCCGACCGTGAGGGCGATCCGCATTCCCCCGTCATGGAAGGGCTGCGCGAGATCATCCTCAAGGGCGCGTTTTATTATCGTCAGGCGGTTCGCCAGCCGGGCATCCTGGAGAAGTACGGAAAGGGGACCCCGAACGACTGGCTCGAGCGCCACGTTCTCGCGCGCCTCAACTGGCTCGGCATCCTCGTGATGCTCGTGATCGACGTGTATCTCTTCGGCTTCTACATCGGGCCACTCGTGTGGGGCGTGCAGATGCTCTGGATTCCGTTCTGGGCCGCGGGAATCATCAACGGCGTCGGGCACGCGGTGGGATATCGCAACTACGACGTGAAGGATGAGAGCCGCAACATCTCGCCGATCGCGATCTGGCTGGGAGGCGAGGAGCTTCACAACAATCATCACGCCGATCCGCACTCCGCCCGCTTCGCTGCAAAGTGGTACGAGTTCGACATCGGCTGGGTCTACATTCGCATGCTGGCCGCGGTGCGACTGGCCAAGATCCGCTACGCGCGCGCCTGAGCGCGCGCGACCCCGCTTTCGAGAAGACTGATGGCTGAAGTTGTGACGTGCACTCGCTGTGGCAACACGCGCGAGGGGCTCGAGCGTCCACCGCTCCCCGGGCCGCTCGGCGCGCGCGCGAAGGACGAGATCTGCAGCGAGTGCTGGAAGCTGTGGCTGAAGCAGCAGACGATGCTGATCAACCACTATGGGCTCAATCTGATGGATCCGCAGGCGCGAGCGTTCCTGACGAAGAACATGGACACGTTCCTGTTCAAGACCGGGAAGGAAGAAGAGCAGGTCGACACGACCAAGCAGGGTACGATCAACTGGTGAGCACGGCGAGGCGGGAGCACGCAGCACATTTACCGCGCGCGCTCGTCTCGGCCGTGGTATTGATCGCGGCATGTTCGTCGGCCAGCGCGAAGACGGATGCGATGCGACCGGCGCCTGCGGCCGCGAGCTACGCACAGCCATCGCCGTGCGACGCAACGAGCGACTCCGCGTGGGTCGATTGCGAGCTCGCGCGCATGACGATCCGCGACAAGGCCGCGCAGATGGTATGGCCACAGCTCTTCGGCGACTACGTGAGCGGCGACTCGCCGCAATGGCGGAAGATCACCGGCTGGATCACGCAGCAGCACGTCGGCGGGCTGATCATGAGCGTTGGGTCGCCGCTCGAGATCGCGGCGAAGCTGAATTCGCTGCAGCGGATGAGCGCCCTGCCGCTGATCGTGGGCGGCGACCTCGAGTTCGGCGCGGGCTATCGCGCTCGCGGCGGATATTTTCTCCCCAACGGGATCGACCTCGGCGGCGCCGTGCTTTTCCCGCCGGAGATGGCGGTCGGCGCGACACGCGACACGATGCTCGCGTACGAGCAGGGGCGTGTAACCGCGATCGAGGGGCGCGCTCTCGGCTTCCACATCGACTTCTCGCCGATTCTCGACGTCAACAACAATCCTGCGAATCCCGTCATCAGCACGCGCTCGTTCGGCGAGGAGCCGGCACTCGTGGCGAAGCTTGGCGCGGCGTTCATCCGCGGCGTGCAGGAGAACGGAATGATCGCGACGGGAAAGCACTTTCCCGGGCACGGCGACACCGGCACCAACTCGCATCTCGCGCTGCCGGTGGTGCGCGTGTCGCGCGCGCGGCTCGACAGCGTGGAGCTCGTGCCGTTCAACAGCGCGGTGAAGGCGGGGGTCGGCGCGATTATGACCTTTCACGGCTCGATGCCGGCACTCGACTCGAGCGGCGCGCCGGGAACTCTGTCGCACAACGTGCTGACGTCGCTCCTGCGCGACGAGATGCATTTTCACGGGCTCGTGATCTCGGACGCGATGGACATGCGCGCGGTGCTCGACACGTACGGCGCAGTGAACGCGTCGCAGATGGCGGTGGCGGCGGGCGCCGACGTGCTGCTGCAGCCGCAGGATGTCGCGCAGACGATCGACGCGGTGGTCGCAGGGGTGAAGAGCGGGAAGTACACCGAAGGGCGGCTGGATGAGTCGATGCGTCGGATTCTGGCGGCGAAGGCGAAGGTGGGGCTCCGCACCGCGCGCTTCGTCGATCTCGACCGCGCGCGGGAGGTAGTGGGGGACTCCGCGAATGCCGTCGTCGCGCGCAGCGCGGCCGAGCGCTCGATCACGCTCGTGCGCGACAGCGCGCACCAGCTTCCGCTCGGCCATCTCAACAAGGGCGCGCGGATTCTTTCCGTGACGTACGCGCATCGCGCGGACCTCGGCGCGGGGGTCACCTTCGACGCCGAGCTGCGGAGGGAGTTTCCCGCGCTCCGTCCCGAGTACGTGAGCGCGGACGACGAGCGCCCCGACTTCTTCCATCTCTTTGCGATTGCGGACTCGGCCGACGTGATCCTGGTGAGCTCGTACGTCGCGCACAGCTCGTCCGTGACGACCGTCGACGCGCCGAAGTCCTTCGTGGACTTCATCGAGGAACTGACCAAGCGGAAGGAGCATCCGATCGTGATCGCGTTCGGGAATCCATATTTCCTGCAGCAGATTCCGGACGCGGGCGCATATGTGGTGGCGTGGGGCGGGTTTCCGGTGTCGCAGGCGGCCGCGGCGCGCGCGCTGCTAGGGGCGACGAAGATGACGGGGAAGCTTCCCATCACGATTCCGGAATCCCCGCAGAGACCTTGAATTAGTAGCACCGCGCGACTAAATAATTCGAATGTCCCCTCGCACCGCTCATACGCGCCCTTCCGCGCGCGTCGCCCCGTCGATCGATGTCGTCATCCTCGCGCCGAGCGGGCGCAGCCTCATGGTGCTGCTCGAGCGTGCCCCCGCGAAGTCGAGGGAAAGATGGCAGCTCCCCTGGCGCCCGCTCAAGCCGGACGAAACGATCGACGAGGGGGCGGCGAAGCTGGCGCGCAAGACGCTCGGCCGGACGTCCACGCTCGTCGAGCAGGTCGCCGCGTTCGGCGACGGGAAGCGGCACCCGTCGGGCGGGGAGCTGTCGGTGGCATTTCTCGCGCTGATAGACGCGGAGACCGGGGAGGCATTCGAGGGAGAGGCAAGCTGGCACGCGGTGGATGACCTGCCGCCGCTGCCGCCGCGGCAGCGCGGGATGCTGGAGGGGGTAGTGGCGTCGCTTCGTGCGCGGCTCGATCAGGGGCCGATCGCCTTTCATCTGCTGCCGCAGACATTCACGCTCACGCAGCTGCAGGCGATCTACGAGCTGCTGCTTGGACGCCGGCTGCACAAGGCATCCTTCCGCCGGTCGTTGCACGCGGCGTGGCTGGTGGAGCCTACCGACGAATGGCGGACCGAAGGACGTGGGCGCCCCGCGCAATTATTCCGATATGCGCCGAAGAAGCGGCGCGGCGGACGGCGAGGGGTGCGCTTCGGCGTGTAGTCGTCGCACAGTTGTGACGCGACCTTGACGGCCCCGCCAGGGAACATGTTTTGCAAACAGGTATTTTATAGTTGCAAGATGTGCCTAAGAACTAAGGGAGCCACCATGGGCGCTTTCCGCAACATTCGCCGGACCCCTCCTCTTCCCAGCGCCGAGCGCGGGGAAGCCGGGACCGGCGCGCCGGAGATGAGTCCGGCCGAGCCTGAGGAAGCGGCTCGCGTCGTCACGCTCGATGACGGCACTCGCTGGCAGATCACAGTCGTCGCTCGTCTGGTGTCGGAGGACATGCTCACCGGAACGGGATCCGCGCGGCTCCTCGTGCGGCTCGCTTCGTTGACGTACCCCGATCGCCCTGCACGAGTCGCGACGGTGCGTGCCCGGGAGCTTCATTCGGTGGAAGACGAAGTGCTGCGCGCTCTGGCCGCGACATCGGCTGTACGTGACTATCGTCCGCTCAATCGCTATCGAGCCTGAGAGATAAAGCACGGGGAACGTTGGGGGACAAACGGAGAAGGCTCCCGACATTGCGCCGGGAGCCTTCTCGTTTCGTGTTCGACGGCCAGCGATCAGGGCTCGGCTTCGGGGTCGTCGCGGCGGCGGGCTTGCCACTGGATCAGGCCGCGGGCGACGGCGACGTTGTCGGAGGCGATCTGGTAGAGCTCCTTGAATGCCGTCGACTGCGTTGGCGCCTGTGCCTCGGCGATCACCGGCGGCTCGTGACCGTCGCGGCGCTGCGGATCGATGCGGCGCTCGACCGAGATGCGCGCGATGACTTCCGGCGTCTCCTTCGACACCGCTTCGATGGTCACGACTCCGCCACCGGGCAATCCTCGGCTGTAGAGCAGCACGGGATCTTCCATTTTGGTCTGGTCGCCGTCCGTTTCGTTCGCGTCGCTAGCCATCAGTAGATCAGCGGTGCAGAAGGGGCGAACGCCATGTCGGCTGAGCTTCCGCCGAAGGGGTCGGGAATTGCCAACGAAGCAGGAAGGTCGAAGGTTCCGACCGCTGGTAATACACGGCGAACGGCGATTAGACGTTGACCGAACCAGGTTCTGTGTGTGCCGGTGCCGGAGAGTCGAGCGAGCATGACGCGATGACCGCTGCTCGAGGCGTGGATGATCGAGTCACCGCCTATGTACATCGCGATGTGCTGCGCGCCGCGTCCGCCGTAGAAAAAGAGCAGATCGCCGGGCTCGAGATTCTTCTCATCGGGTGCCATACCATAGGCGGCCTGCTCGTGCGCCGTGCGCGGCATGGGGAGGCCATGGAGCGCGAAGACGTAGCGAATGAAGCCCGAGCAGTCGAACGCATTCGGAGTCGTTCCTCCGAGCACGTAGCGCACGCCCAGATAGCGTCGTGCGGTCTCGACGACGGTGCTGCCATCGACGACCCCGGCGACGTGCACCGAGGGCTGGGAGCGCGCTGTGGACTGCGCTTCCAGCTTCGGTGTGATCATGGCGCTGGCGAGCGCCCCAACCGCGACGATGCGGCGGATCCAAATGAGAACCATCCAAGAAAAGGACGATTCAGGAGTCTATCGGTCAGCCGCGGCTCGAACGGCGGCGGCCGTATTCCTCGTTTTGAGTGCGGAACTCCATATGTCGCCTAGCTTTACGATTCTCGCGGGGACCGTCTCGATGGTGTGCTCGTGCGGGTCCAGTGACGCATTCAACTCTTTCCACTGGAGGGGGGTCGAAACCGTCGCGCCGTCGCGTGCGCGAATGCAGTATGCGCCGGCGACCGATTTTCCCTTCACGTTCTGCAGGTAGTCGACGTAGATCGCCGCCGGCGGTCGGGCCTTCACGGAGCGCTCGACCGTCGCGTCCTTCGGATGTTCTTCCGCGACGCGCGTCGCGATCAGTTGAGCGAGCAGCAGCCCGGCTTCGTAGGGAGTGCGAGCGGGGAGGGGGATGGCGATGTGCAGCCCGCGCGAGCCCGAGGTCTTGAGTGCGGCCTTGAGCCCGTGCGCATCGAGCTCGGCCTTCACCCACTGCGCGACCTCGACGACGCGCTCGAAGGTCGCGCGCGGGCCTGGGTCGAGATCGAGAATCGTGTAGTCCATCGCGTCGAGCGATCCGACGCGCGAGTGCCATGGGTCGACGGAGACGCAGCCGATTTGCGACGTGTAGAGCAGCGTCGCGAGATCGCCGCCGACGATTCGCTCCGCACTCTCACCGTCGTCGTTGACGACGGTCTCGACGCGAATGACCGGTGGCACGTGCTGCGGCGGCTTCTGCTGAAAGAAGACTTCGCCCGTGATCCCCTCGGGGGTGCGCTTGAGGACGAGAGGGCGATCGGCGATCGTCGGCAGGATCTGCGGGGCGACGCGCGCGTAGTAGCGCATGATGTCGCCCTTCGTGAAGCCATCGCCCGGGAAGTAGACCTTGTCGAGGCTCGAGACGTGAAGCGAGACGCCACGCTTGATCTCGAGCTCACCATCGCCAGAGTCGGTTTGTATCGCGACGAGCTGCTGCTCGACGGATCCGGCGGGGGCGGAGGACGTCGGGATGCGAGCCGCGGCTTTCTTCGACTTTTTCGCCGCGGATTTCTTCGCGACTGATGCCTTCTTCACCGGCGCGCTCTTCTTCGCCGACGCGCCGACGCTCTTTCGCGTAGCCCCGCGCACGACTTTCTTCGCCGCCTTTTTCCTCGCCGCTTTTTTCGGCGCCGCTTTTTTCTTCGCAGCTTTCTGCACGCTCGCCCCCTCGCGTTTCACCGTGCGCGGATCCTTGTCGTCGCGCGTGCCGACGTAGATCGGCTGGCGCAGCTTACCGTCCGTCGTCCACTCGTTGAACTTCACCTCGACGACGACCTTCGGCGTCACCCAGTGCACCGGCTCGCGCGGGCGGGGCGTCTCTTCGAAGGGCGAGGACTTTCGTTCGGACGGCGCGAGCGCGTCGTACATCTCCGCGAGCCCCGCATTGTCGAAGCCGCCCCCCATGTTGCCGGCGTAGATCAGGCGACCGTGGTCGTAGTAGCCCAGGAGCAGTGCGCCGATGTGCTGGCGCGTGTTGCGCGGCTCCGTCCAGCCGCCGACGACGAACTCCTGCCGAAATTCGAGCTTGAGCTTGAGCCAGTCGCGCGAGCGAGCGCCGGGTTGATACGGCGCATCGACGCGCTTGGCGATGATCCCTTCCCAGCCGTCGGCGCGCGCGCGCGCGAGCATCTCGCGTCCGTCGTCGATGTCCGACTCCGTGAGGCGCAGCTCTTTCGACGCGTGCTTCGCGAGACGCTTCTCGAGATGTGCGCGCCGCTTCGTCCACGGCTCGTGGACGAGGACCGAGTCGCCGTCGAGGAGGATGTCGAAGGCCATGAGCGCGACGGGCGCGCTCGTCTCGTAGCCTGCAATCGCGCGCGCGTCTTTCACGTGCATGCGCTGCTGCAGTTCCTGGAAGCGCGCGGGGGCGCCGTCGTGAAGGGCGACGACCTCTCCGTCGAGCACGATCGCGCGGCGGCCGCGTGAGGCCACCTTGCGCACCGCCTCGGCGATGCCGGGGAATTGCGCGGTCTTGTCCTTCCCGTTGCGCGTGACGAGCCGCGCCGCATCGGGCGTGGCGTAGGCGAGCACGCGAATGCCGTCGTATTTCGGCTCGAAGGTCCAGTCGCTGCCGTCCGGGATGTCGGTGCCAACGGAGGCGAGCATGGGATCGAGGGCGCCGGCGCCGAGTGCTTTGGCGGAGGCGGCGCGGGATGCGGCGGAGGGTGTGGCGACTTTGCGCGCGGGCGCCGCTCGCTTCGGCGTTGGCGCCTCGGCAGGCGGCGCGGATTTCGGCGCGCGGTTGGAGTGCCACACTTTCTTCTTTTTGTTCGCCGCGATCTCGTCCATCGTGCGTCCCGAGACGACCGACGTCATCTCATCGGCGACGATGTCGGAGCCGGGCTCGGAGAATTCATCGCGATGCTTGATGAGGAGCCACTGCGGCTTCTCGTCGGAGCCGCGGCGCGTGCGGACGAGCACCCACGAGCCGTGCATGCGCTCGCCGTGCATGAGGATCTTGAGATCGCCCTTCGCGTACCCTTTGTGGAGTGCGGGGATCGGGTCGTTCTCGTCGAGCGCGGAGGTGTAGGTGCCTCGGTCCCAGAGCATGACCGTGCCACCTCCATACTCGCCCTGCGGGATCGTCCCTTCGAAGGTGTTGTAGTCGATCGGATGATCCTCGACCTGCATCGCGAGGCGCTTGACGGCGGGATCGTAGCTCGGGCCCTTGGGCACCGCCCAACTCTTCATCACGCCATCGAGCTCGAGGCGGAAGTCGAAGTGGAGGTGGCTCGCCGCGTGCTTCTGGATGACGAAGACGAGCGCCTTCTTTTTCTTGTTGGCGCGCTCCTCGTCGCCGGATGGCTCGGCGGTCTTCGAGAAGTCGCGCTTGTGGCGGTACTCGGAGAGCTTCTGGCGTACTGCCGGCTTTGCGCGTTCGGCCATGGGTCGCGGCTACGCCGTTTTGCGTTTGGCGCGCTTGCCCGTCTTCGCGGCTTTCGATTTCGATGCGGATTTGCGCTCGCGAGCGGCGGCAGCGCTGGGACCAGAGCGCACGCTGCCTTTCTTCTTTCCGCCGTCGAGGCTCTCGCGAAGCCGCTGCATGAGATCGATGACCTGCGTGTCCCGCTCGGCGCCGGCCTCCGGTTTCAGATTCGCTTTCTTCCCCTTCATCTTCGCGTGTATCACGCGCATGAGATTGTTGCGGTACTCATCGGCGTACTTGGTCGGATCGAACGACTCGGCGAGACTCGTCACCAGCTGCTCGGCCATGTGCAACTCCTGTGGTCGCACGAGGCTGGTGCTCGGGAGGCTGAGTGTATCGGGGTCGATCAGCTCATTGGCGAAGCGCATGATCTCGAGGATCAGTGCTTCGTCGACGACGCGGATGCCGGCGAGATGCTGCTTCTGACGCATGATGATCTTGCCGATGCCGACCGTGCCTGTCTTGCGGATCGCTTCGCGGAGGAGGGCGTAGGCTTTTTCCCCGCCTTTGGATGGAACGAGGAAGTAGGGGGTTTCGAAGTAGCGCGGATCGATTTCCGTTTCCTGAACGAAGTCGACGATCTCGAGTGTCTTCGACGCCTCGACGGCAGCTTCCTTGAAATCGTCGTCGGTGATGATGACGTATTTGTCTTTCGAGTATTCGTAGCCTTTGACGATCTCGCTCCAAGGGACTGGATCGCCGGTCGTCGAGGAGACGCGCTCGTATTTGATCGGAGTGTGGTCGTCTTGATGGAGCATGCGGAAGGAGATGTGATCGCCCTGAATGGCGGTGCGCACTTCGACGGGGATGCTGACGAGACCGAAGGAGAGTGAGCCCTTCCAGATCGAAGCCATCGTGAACTCCTGGAGAATCGAGCGAGCAGTGCCGCGGAGGAGGGGCTAAGGGCAAGAGCGGTGCCGATTGGAGGTGCGAATCGGGGGAGATCGGAGGCAAAAAAAAGAGCCCCAGCAATGCTGGGACTCTCTTTGACTGAAGCTGGGATCTCAGACCTTCTGAACGTCGGCGGCCTGAGGACCCTTCTGTCCCTGAACGATTTCGAACTCGACCTGATCGCCTTCGGCGAGCGACTTGAAGCCGTTGCCGGTGATGGCGCTGAAGTGGACGAAAACATCGGGGCCGCCCTCACGGGAGATGAAACCGAAGCCCTTCGCGTCGTTGAACCACTTCACGGTGCCGGTGATGCGTGCCATGGTACCTTACCCTCTCCCCTGTGGGGCTAGAACTGTTGTACTAATCGTCCGACCCGATGGCAGAAACATTTGCCGCTGAAGACCGAACGATCTAGAATGTATCGAAATCTAAACAGATGATTCCGATGGTAACTAGATCATATCTCATAATTTGGGCCACACCCGCGAGATGCTGAGAAGTACCGCTGATCGAACGAAACTAATGAAGCAAGCGGTGACTCAGGCGGCTCCGGCTATGTACCGGGCTATACGTCCGCAGCTCGAACAGCGGAGCGTGACGTGAGAGCGGGGGATGGGGGGCACCTGATCGGGATCCCGAAGAATCGGCCCGGAGCACGATGGGCAGCTGAGTGGAGCGCCGGTGCGATCGTTCGCGATGAGCTGCAACGCTTGCGCAGGATTGTACGTGGCAGGACGTGGCTTTCGCATGAACCCCTCCAAAGTCTCAACGAGTCTCCGCTATTACAGGAGACGATCGAATGCACTATCTCGCACGGCCGGAGGCGGCCGATACGGGACAGAACGCTGCAAAGCAGAGGAGTGTTGGGGGTTTTGACAATTCTAACCGCCCTCATGGCCGCCTGCGGGCCACGAACACACTTCCCGGCGCTGCCTCCAGCACTTCCCGACTCCCTCTCGCAAAACGATTCCCTCGCCGTACTCGCGAGGGATTTAGCGCCTATTCTATACCTCCAGCGGGACGAATCGTTCCCGCTGGAGCGAACGGTAGCGGTTTTACACCCTTCGAGGCGTGTAATTGCCTACTACCTGACCTACCGTCACGACATCGCCGCCCGCTGGTCCCCCTTCTCGCAGGGTGCCGACGAGGAGGAGCTGTGGGTGGGCTATGACGCGACCAATGCCCCCACCGACATCTGGACTTACTGGCACGGGGACATCCTTCATGCTAACTGGCGTGGCAAGGGGGAGCTTGGCGTGAACGTGCAATGGGGAAAGCACGGATCGCTTCCGCGCGGCACCGAGGCCTCGGAGCTTCCGCGCGGCAAGTCGCTCGAGCTCTTCTACGCCATGACGTATGTCTTTCCCGATCTCGTATTCGGGCGCTTCTCGAGCGAGGGACCGCTCTGCTTCTGCCACTCGTTCGCGCGCTACCAGGAGTTCACGCGTCCGATCGTACTCGGCGCGCGACTGACGGCGATCGGGCGCACCGCGGATCCCGATTCGCTGCTGACGGCGGTGTTCGGGAAGCGCTACGCGCACAAGCCGTACTGGCCCTGGGAGCAGCGGCGGCGGCGGCGGCTGTGGTACGAGGTGAGTGGGGAGCATGCGTTGATGGGGAGGGAGTGATCGGTTGTTCTCAATCGGAAATAATATCTTGAATTCAAGAGAATTCCTGCGAGGCGCGTTCGGCGCTCTTGCGATCGTGCTCATCGCGGCTTGTCACGGCGCGCCGGCGCCGGCGCCTGCACCGCGCTCGCATGCGCGCACGGTGATCGTGCTGGGCTTCGATGGTTTCGCCAAGCGCTATCTCGACGCCGACTCGGCGCCTGCACTCCACGCGCTCGCGCGCAGCGGTGTCGGCTCGCGGGGGATGATCCCGAGCTTTCCGACGATCACCTTCCCGAACTTCTATACGCTCGCGACGGGACTCTACCCGGACCACTCGGGGATGGTCAACAACCGCTTCTTCGATCCCGCGCACGACAGTGCGTTCGAGTACAAGAAGCCGATCGCGCACGAGTCGTACTGGTGGGGCGGCGAGCCGATCTGGGTGACGGCGACGAAGCAGGGGGTGCTCTCCGCCACGATGTTCTGGGTGGGATCCGATGCGCCGATCGCCGGCGTGCGCCCCTCGCGCTGGCACTCGTACGACCACGGAATTCCCTTCACCGCGCGCGTCGACACATTGCTCGCGTGGCTCGATCTGCCGGTGGCCGAGCGTCCGCGGCTCGTGATGGGGTACTTCGAGGAGCCGGATACGCAGGGGCACAGGTACGGCCCCGATGCGCCGCAGGCGAAGCAGGCAGTGCTCCGCGTCGACAGTGCGCTCGCGCGACTCGTGCGCGGACTGGAGAGGCGCGGGATGTACGACAGTGTCGACATCGTCGTGGTCGCCGATCACGGAATGGCGCTCATCTCGACCGCGAATGTCGTGTATCTCGATGATGTCGTCGACTCAGCGCGCGTGAAGGTCGTGACGCTGTCGCCGAACCTTTCGATCAGCGCGCGCGATGGCGACAACGATGCGCTGCTCGTGAAGTTGAAGAAGCTGCCGCACGTGACGGCGTGGAAGAAGGGGGACATTCCCGCGCGGCTGCACTACGGCACCAATCCGCGCATCACGCCCATTGTTGCCGTGACGGATCCTGGCTGGATGATCGCGTGGCGGCACGGCAGGCAGTTGGATGTGCTGGGGGAGCACGGCTACGACAACGCGAACCTCGACATGCGCGCGCTGTTCGTCGCGCACGGTCCCGACTTCAAGGCGGGAACGACGATCGATGCGTTCCCGAACGTCGATGTCTATTCGCTGCTGGCGCGCCTGCTGGGCGTAACTCCCGCGCCGAACGATGGGACGATCGCGCCGTTTGCGGGGGCGCTGCGGTAGGAAGCAGGGAACTGCATACTCCGTGCACGGATCAAACCAATAACAACCGATCGAATCTTGTACGGGTGAGATTCTCTCGCCGCGTCGGGTTCGATTGTTCTTTATTGGGTTGATTCGTGTCCGCCGTTCGCCGTCAGGAATCTCCCCCGAACACGATCTCGCCTTCTGAGTCGATGCCCATTTCGTGGATGGCGCCGCAGACGCCGCAGGTTTTCGACGCGATCCAGGCCACGTCGACGCCTTCGCGCTGCTCCTTCGAAGCCGGCTTCACGGTGAGCTTTTTGTAGCTGTACTCGCCGCAATTCTCGCAGGCATGGCTGCGCGCGATTCGCTCGGCGCGGTCACGAGTGATTCTGGCCACGTCTACTTTTTGTCCGGGTCGGAGTCGGGGATCGGCGGCGGCACGTAGGCCGGCGTGATCGTCGGTGGCGCTATCCGCGGCGGCGGTGACTGCGCGGCGCCGCGCGCGGGTGCGCCCGGTGCGACGTCGCCCGACGAGCGCACGAGCAGCTCGCGGATACCGCCGAGCGCGCCCATGACGCCTGCGGCTTCCGCGGGGAGGAAGATCGTCGTGCCCTTGCCCTGCGTGAGCTGCGGGAGCGCCTCGAGATACTTCATGCCCAGCAGGTACATCGCGGCCTGGCCCTCGGGGAGCGAGGAGGCGATGCGCGAGATCGCCTGCGCCTCGGCCTCCGCCATCGCCATGCGCGCCGTGGCGAGTCCCTTCGCGCGGAGTACCGCCGCCTCCGACTCACCCTGCGCGCGACTGACCTGCGACTGCTGTACGCCCTCGGCCTCGAGGATCGCGGCGCGCTTCGATGCCTCGGCGTTCGTCACCGCGGCGCGTCGCTCGCGCTCGGCGCGCATCTGCAGCTCCATCGACTGCTGGATGTCGCGCGGCGGCTCGATCGCCTGCAGCTCGACGCGCGTAACGTCGACGCCCCAGCCGATCGATGCCTCCTCGATCGTGTCGCGCATGCGCTTGTTGATCATGTCGCGACTCGCGAGCGTCTGATCGAGCTCGATGTCGCCGACGATGTTTCGGAGCGTCGTGCGCGTGAGCGTCTCGAGCGCGAAGGGAAGATTCTGAATCGCGTACGCGGCCTTTTGCGGATCGGCGATGCGATAGTAGAGCACCGCGTCGATGTCGATCGTGACGTTGTCCTTCGTGATCACCGGCTGCTTCGGAAAGCTCAGCACCTGCTCGCGAAGATCGATGCGCGACGTCGAGCCGGAGGTGACGCGCTTGACCCCGCCCGGATCCGCCTCGAAGTAGCGGACGTCGATCGTCTTTCCCTTTTCCATGTACGGGATCAGGACGTTCAATCCCGAGCGCGCGATGCGATTGAAGCGTCCCCACCGCTCGATCACCATGACCTCGGCCTGTCCGATGATCTTGACCGTGGAGGCAATGGTGAAGGCGGCTATGAATGCGATGATGATGAGTGCGACAAGCCCAAGCATCGGTGCTCCTCGTTGGCGGTCAGACGTTCGCGATCAGGGCTTCCAGTCTGCCATGAACAGGTCCAGCTGATGTTCGCCGGTGGCATTGCGGCTCGATGCGAAGACGAGATGCTTGCCGTCGGGGCTGAACTGCGGAAAGCCGTCGAAGCCGGCCGCGGTGGTCACCGGCTCGAGCGCGCTCCCGTCGTCGTTGATCAGGTAGAGATCGAACTCGCCACTGTGCGGATTAGTGTAGTTGGACGAGAAGATGATGCGCTTCCCGTCGGGTGTGAAGAACGGAGCGAAGTTGGCACCGCCCAGATGCGTGATCTGGTGCTGGTTGCTGCCGTCGGCGTTCATCACCCAGATCTCCATCTTGTTTGGCCGCACGATCGACTGCTGGAGGAGGTCGCGGTACTGCGCCAGCTCGGTGGAGTCGGTGGGGTGATAGGCGCGATAGACGATCCGCTTGCCGTCGGGGGAGAAGAAGGGGCCGCCGTCGTAGCCCGGCGCGTTCGTCAGCCTGCGGACGTCCGTGCCGTCGACGTTCATCGTGTAGATCTCGAGATCGCCATCCTTGAGCGACGTGAAGACGATCGTCTTGCCGTCGGGTGAAAGCGTTCCCTCGGCCGTGTAGACGCCGTTCTTCGTGAGGCGCTGCGTGCCGCTGCCGTCCGGGTTGGCAGTGTAGATGTCGTACTTGTCCAGTCCCCACACATAGCCCTTGGACGGGTCGGGGCGCTTGGGGCATGCGCTGTCGGCGGCGCGCGTGGAGGCGTAGAAGACCTTCGTGTTATAGCCGAAGAAGTAGCCGCAGGTCGTCTTGCCGGTGCCGTCGGAGATGCGGCGCTGCGCGGAGCCGTCGGTATTCATGACGTACTCCTGATCGCAGCTCCGCTCGTCGCGCGTGCTCTGAAAGATCAGCTTCTTACCGTCGGTGCTGAAGTACGCCTCGGCATTTTCGCCGCCGTGCGTGAGCTGGCGGATGTTGGCGAGGTGCGGCTCGGCGGCGCGAGGGGCAGTGCCGGGAGCGGGGGCGGGCTGGGCGGGGTGGGCTGCGCCGCTGTGACAAGCAACCGCGGCCACGAGCGTGGCCACGGTGATTACCTCACGTGCGTTTCGCATTCCGGAAAGCTAATGACCCGGTGTTGCGTCGGTGCGGGCGATCGAGAAGAGGTCCTTCTGCGTCTGTCCCTTGCGGAGCATTTCGAGCGCCTTGCGCAGCTGGGGATCGTCGACGACGGTGCGGCGAAACGCGGTGGAATCGCCGAAGGCGAGACGAGCGACCTGTTGCGAGAGCCAGCGGTTGACGAGCGGAGTCGCGGCGTCATAGCCCTTACGATCCGTCACGATCTTCGCGGCTTCGAGACGCTTGTAGAGCTCATCCCGCCACTCGGGCTTCACGGTGAAGTCCTTCGTCACGTGATCCTTCAGCTCGAAGGAGTAGGTGTAGAGCACGCCGCGCAGCGCCGGGAATTTCGGCGCGACCGACTTCGCAAAGTCCTGCTCGGCCGTCGTCACCGTGTCTTCTGCGACGATGATGTCCGGCGTGACGCCGCCGCCGCCGTAGATCGTGCGGCCCGCGTCGCTCTTGTACTGCGGGCGGTGTTTCTTCACGGAGTCCTGCTCGAGCGAGTCGGGCTTCGAGTCCTGGCTCGCGACCGCGCCGACGGCGGAGTCGGGATCGATGTGCTTGCGGTTCTTCTGAATCGAGCGGCCCGACGGCGTATACCACTTGCCAGTGGTGAGCTTCATCGCCCAGCCGCCGTCGAGAGGAAAGACCGTCTGCACGAGTCCCTTGCCGAACGACGTGGTGCCGACGACGAGCGCGCGATCGTGGTCCTGCAGCGCGCCGGTGACGATCTCACTCGCCGATGCGGAGTAGCCGTCGACGAGAACGACGAGCGGCACGTCGGCGACGTGCTGTCCGCCGTGCGTGTTGAACACCTGCGGCGGACCGGTGCGCGTGCGGACGCTCGCGATCGTCTGACCATTCGCGAGGAAGAGATCCGCGATATCGAGCCCCTGATCGAGGATGCCGCCCGGATCGCTGCGGAGGTCGAGCACGATTCCCCTCGCGCCTTCGTGCAGCAGGCGATAGACGTTGCCGCGAAGCTCCGCAGCGGAATTCTCGCTGAACTGCTGAAGCGGGACGTAGGCGATCTTGTTGTCGAGCATGATCGCATACGGCACGGCGGGAACGTGGATCTCGGCTCGGACGAACGAATGCTCGATGGCTTGAGCGATACCCGGGCGGGCGAACTTCACCTTCACCTTCGTGCCGATCGTGCCGACGAGGACGTCGGATACCTGCTGCGACGTCCAGCCGCGCGTGGATGCCGTATCGATGCCGACGATGCGATCGCCCTCTCCGACGCCTGCCTGCTCGGCTGGCGTGTGATCGAAGACGCGAACGACGACGATTGCGCCTTCCTGCTGCTCGATCTGCATTCCGATGCCGCCGTATTTGCCGGTGGCGACGGTGGAGAAGCGCTTGAGCTGCGCGGGGGTGTAGAGCTCCGAGTATGGGTCATCGAGTTGCTGCACGAGACCGCGCGCGGCCTTCTCGAAGAGCTGATTCTGCTGGAGCGTGTCGACGAAGCGCTCGCTGACGAGCGAGAGCACCTGGTCGAACACGTGGGCGCCGTCACGGGTGGATTGCCGCTCGATGGCGGCACCGCCGATGACGATCGGCAGCGCTATTACGCCAAGCAGCGCCGCGGTACGGATTCGAGACATAAATACCTGGAATGGGGAACAGCTGGTGTTCCCTGAAATACGATAGCGCGAGGAGATAGTTCCCGTCTCACTCGCGCGGATTCGCGGCGGAGCCTACTCCCCGCCGCCTTCGCTTCCGGACTGCGTCGCGCCGCCACCGCTCACGAGAATCTGCTTCCAAGTGAGCTCGGGGCCTTTGCGGAAGCCTTTCTGCGTGAGCTTTACTCCATCGGGTGAGATCGCGACCATATAGGCCGCACCGTCGATGTCGATCTCACGCTTCAGGGTCTTTTCGAGCTTTGTGGCCATGACGAGCACTCCGATGTAGGGTTTATGATCTTCGGCACCGCAATAACTCGGCTCACGCTAAGCATGAGCCCGGTCGAGGAGGGTGTATTCAACATACCACTCACGCATCTGCTGCTGCACGGTCACTTCGCGCAAGAGGCCAGCTGCAATCAACATTTCATGTGCTGGTTGCAAGACGCGCTGAAGGTGCGATGGATAACGCTGCGCGAGGGGAAGCTGTTCGGCCAGGTGCGCCAGCGTAACCCGCCAGCGGTCCGAGCCTTCCTCGTGGGCGACTTCGAAGAGCCGATAGAGGCGGCGCGCGACCGGCGACGAGAGCGCCATGTACTGGGCGGCCGAGAGGAGAACCGTGTGTCCAGCGGCGATGTTGGCGCGGGCGACGGGCGACATCGTGACCTGCGCCTCACCCGGCTCGGACGCCGGAAATGCCGAAAAGAGCCCGAGTTGATCGCGGTCGGCGAAGCGCCGCCGCTCGATCAGGACATTGGTGAGCATGCTGAAGCGCGCGTCGACGACGGTGTGGAGGGTGCCGTCGAAGTACGCCTGCTGTGACTCGAGGGTGGTGTGCTGGAGACGCGCGAGGGCCGAGCGGAGCTGTTCGTAGGTGCGACCGTCGACGCGTCGGCCGATCGAGCGGAGAAAGGCGTGGAGCGTGAACGAGACCATTCCGTCGCCCGGCGAGCCCGCCTCTTCGTAGCGTCGCCAGAGCTCGACGTAGACATCCTGGTCGAAGGTGCCGGGGAGGCGATCGCCGGGACTCGGGAGGACGCGCCATCGGCCGCCCGCAGGCGGCAGATAAGTGATTGCCGAGTCGTCCGCGGAATCACTGAGCCGAAACATCGGAAGCGTTTCGAGCGACCGGTCGAGCGCGATCGTCCGCGCAGCCGTTCGGCGTCGCGAGGCGAGAACCATGTTCGGGAAAGGTGGACTGGCGATGCGGGGTGAGCAAGGCGCTCGCACAGTGCGGCGTCAGCCTTGCATGGGCAGTGACCATGAAAAAGACGACCAGCCGCGCGAAGTCGGCCAACCCCGGGAGCGACTCGAAGCGTTCCATGCTCGAGAAGGTGATGCTCACTGCAGGCGCGTTGCTGCTGATCGTGTTCACGATCATCGGAATGGAGTTTACGCTGCACGGCGCGCATTTGTCGCGCTTGCAGGGAGTTGGTCGTGCAGCTCCGCAGGTCGGCGATTCGCTGTTCGTGCGCACGATGGAGATGTTCACGGGCACGCATCTTACCGACGGCAACCACGTCACGGTGCTGTTCAACGGGGAGCAGACGTATCCGGCGATCTGGAAGGAGCTGCGCGACGCGAAGGAGACGATCACGCTGCAGATGTACTATTTCGAGCCCGGCAGTATGGCGGACACGCTGTCGGCGATCCTTCGGGAGCGGGCGCAGCACGGTGTCGCGATTCATATGCTCACCGATGCGTTCGGCGGGCAGAAGATGAAAAAGGAGTACGTGGACCAGCTGAAGGCGGCCGGCGTGCAAATCGCGGTTTTCCGCCCGGTACGCTGGTACGCGCTGCAGAAGCTGCAAAACCGCTCGCACGTCCGCGCGATCGTGATCGATGGCCGCATCGGATTCACCGGAGGTTTTGGAATTGCCGACAAGTGGTTCGGCAACGGTCACACGAAGGACCAGTGGCGCGACACGGACGTGCGCTTCACCGGACCCGCCGTGTCGCGGCTACAGTCTACGTTTGCGGACGGATGGGTGGAGGCCACCGGGACGCTGCTCACCGGTGAGAAGTATTTTCCGAAGGAGCCATTGAAGGACGAGCCGGCGACCACTGCGGGGCTACTCGACGCACAGCCGAATATCGGGAGTACGCCTGCCGAGCGTTTTCTCGCACTCAGTATCGCCGGCGCGAGGAAACGGTTGTACATCGCGAACTCGTATTTCGTGCCGAACTACGATTTCAAGCAGTTGCTCATTGAGGCCGCCAAACGCGGCGTCGATGTGCGAATTCTGACCGTCGGCACCGCAACCGACGTCAAGATCACCCGGTACGCGGGGCGCAAGCAGTACAGTGACCTCCTGAAGGGCGGGGTGCGCATCTGGGAGTTCGCGCCGACGATGATGCATGCGAAGACGCTCGTGGCGGACGGGCTCTGGTCCAGCATCGGCTCGATGAACTTCGACAACCGGTCGATGGTCTTCAATAACGAAGCGAATCTCAACGTCCTCGATGCACCGACGGCTGCGGTCCTCGACTCGGTCTTTCTGAATGATCTGAAGTATTCGAAGGAGATCACGATCGCCGAGTTTGAGAAGCGCGGGCTGTGGCAGCGGATGTGCGAGCTCGGTTCATCCGCGATGGCGCGGCTGCTGTAGATTCCGGCGCGGCGTAACTTTCGCTCATGCCGCGCCGCTCATCAAAAGGTCCGCTCGTCTCGTTCCATCCGATCGTTCGCGCGTGGTTCGCCGAGCGGTTCGGGGCGCCGAGTGAGCCGCAGCGGCTTGGGTGGCCGGCGATTGCGAGTGGCGAGCATGCACTGATTCTCGCGCCAACGGGGACGGGAAAGACACTCGCGGCGTTCATGTGGGAGCTCAACCAGCTCATCGTGCGCGGGCTCGAGTCGCCGCTGCCGAACGCGGTGCAGATTCTCTATATCTCGCCGCTCAAGGCGCTCGGCAACGACGTGCAGCGGAATCTCGAGCAGCCGCTCGCTGAGCTGCGCGCTCGCTTCGAGGCGGCAGGGAAGGAGTTTCCGGAGATACGGATCGGCGTGCGGACGGGGGACACGCCGGCGTCGGCGCGCGCGCGAATGCTCCGGAAGTCGCCGCACATTCTGATTACGACGCCGGAGTCGCTGAACATTCTGCTGACGAGCCTCAAGGGGCGCGGGATGTTCGGCACGGCGCGGGCGGTGATCCTCGACGAGATCCATGCGGTTGCGGGGACGAAGCGCGGGGCGCATCTCGCGCTGACGCTGGAACGGCTCGAGATGCTGGTGGAGACGCCCGTGCAGCGCATCGGACTCTCGGCGACGCAGCGGCCGCTCGAGGAGGTGGCGCACTTTCTCGGCGGGATGAAGGCGGTTAGCGGGAGCGAGCCGGGGAGCGCGGCGGCGGAGTTTCGGCCGGTGACGATCGTGGACTGCGGGCTCGTGAAAGCGATGGAGCTGAGCGTGGTGTCGCCGGTGCCGGACCTCGGCGAGGTGGGCGGAAGCGTGTGGCCCGCGGTGGCGGAGCTCGTGCTCAAATACATCCGGCAGTCGAAAACGACTTTGGTGTTCGTGAACAACCGCGCGCAGGCGGAGCGAATCGCGGCGCGGGTGAATGCGCTGGCGGAGGAGCAGATCGCTCGTCCCTATCACGGATCGCTGGCGCGCGAGCGGAGGTTCGAGCTCGAGCGGGCCTTGAAGGCCGGCGAGCTGCCGGCGCTGATCTCTACGAGCTCGCTGGAGCTGGGGATCGACATCGGATCGGTGGATCTCGTGATCCAGCTGCAGAGTCCCAAGCGCGTGAGTGCGGGGCTGCAGCGAGTGGGGCGCGCGGGGCACAACCTCGGCGCGGTGAGCAAGGGTGTTTTGATTCCGACGTTTCGCGATGATCTCGTCGAGAGCGCGGCAATCGTGGAAGCGATGCGCGCAGGCGACGTCGAGCCGACTCGCGCGATTCAGAATTCGCTCGATGTGCTCGCGCAGAGCATCGTCGCGATGGTGAGCGTCGACGACTGGACCGCGGGCGACGCGTTCGCGCTCATCCGGCGCGCGTATCCGTATCACCGTCTCACGCGCACCGTGTTCGACGAGGTGCTCTCGATGCTCTCGGGAAAGTATTCGTCGGAGCTCTCGGCGGAGCTCGAGCCCCGGATGACGTGGGATCGCGTGAACGACCGGCTGGCGGGGACGCGCGCATCGCGGATGATGGCGGTGATCTCGGGCGGGACGATTCCCGATCGCGGGCTCTACACCGTGAACCTCGCCGATCGCACGCGACTGGGCGAGCTCGATGAGGAGTTCGTGCACGAGTCGCGCGTGGGCGATGTCTTTCAGCTCGGCTCCGCGACCTGGCGGATAGGCTCGATCGAGCACGATCGCGTCATCGTGTCGCCGGCGCCGGGTGCGCCGGCGCGGATGCCTTTCTGGCACGGAGAGTTCTCGACGCGGAGCGTGCCGCTGAGTCATCGCGTGGGCGAGCTGCGGCGACAGCTCTCGGCGGTGGATATCGATGACGATTCGGTGAACGCCGGACTCGAGGCGCGGTACGGTGTCGATGCCGCGTGCGCGCAGTCCCTGCGCTCGTACATCGCCGAGCAGCGGGCTTCGACCGGGGTGGTGCCCGACGACCGCACTCTCGTCATCGAACAGTTTCGCGACGAGATGGGTGCGCTTCGCATCATCCTGCACTCGGTGTTCGGTGGACGCGTGAATGCGCCGTGGGGGATGGCGCTCGCGCAGCGCGTGCGCGAGGCGCTCCCGGGAATGGAGGTGCAGGTGCAGACGACTGACGACGGTATCATGCTGCGGCTGCCGAATCTCGGTGGAGCGGCGCCGCTGTCCGCGCTCATGCATCTCTCGGCCGAAGAGGCGGAGACGCGCGTGATGGATGAGGTCGGGAGCACGTCGTTGTTCGGCGCGCGCTTCCGGATGAACGCAGCGCGCGCACTGCTGCTCCCGCGCGGGTCTCCGAAGCGGCGGATGCCGCTGTGGCTGCAGCGGCTCAAGGCGCTGGACCTGCTCGATGCGGTGCGGCGCTTTCCGAGCTTCCCGATTCTGGTCGAGACGTATCGCGAGGTGTTGCAGGACGCGTTCGACATGGCCGCGCTTCGGGACGTGCTCGATTCTATTTCGGCAGGCCGCATCGCAATTCGAAGTGTTGAGACGGATCGCGCGTCGCCATTCGCGGCGAGCTTGCAGTTCGGCTTCGTGATGGATTGGCTCTATGGCGACGACACGCCGAGGGCGGAGCGACAGGCGGCGCTGTTGTCGATCGATCGCGGGCTGCTCGACGAGGTGATGGGGACGGAGGGCGCGGACGAGGGGACGCTCGAGGCGATCGAGCAGCTGCTGGCGGAGCGACGCGGAACAGCGGAGGGAAGGAGAGCGCGCACGGCGGATGAGCTGGCGGTGCTGCTCGATCGCGCCGGCGATCTGAGCGTGGAGGAGCTGCGCGCGCGCGTGGCGGACGCGAATGGATGGCTCGGCGCGAGCGATCCCGTGGCGGAGTTGTTCGATGCGAGGCGCGCGCTCGCGATTCCGTTCGGGCTCGCGAACGCGGGCGATGCGAGAATCGAGTGGCGCGTGGTGCTGACGGAGTCGATCGGGCGCTACGCGGCCGCGCGTGCGCCGGAGATCATTGCGCGCGTGCGAGCTGGCGCGACGATGGTGGAGCGCGATGCCGAGGATGTGATTCCGGTCGCGATGCGGAACGTCGTGCTCGAGCCAAAGGTGGCGCGGCGCGAGATTCTCGCGCGATGGCTGGCGCTCGCGGGACCGGTGACGGTGCGCGAGGTCGAGGCGCGATACGGGTGGGATGCGGCGTGGATCGGGAAGCGCATCGATGAATGGGAGGAGAACGGGAAGCTCGTGCGCGGGAAATTCCGCCGCGAGCTCGAGGAGCCGGAGTGGGCGACGCGGCGCGTGGTCGAGCTCGCGCGCAATCGTGCGCTCGCCGCGCTGCGCAAACAGATCCAGGCGGTCGATCTCGCGACCTTCGCCGCATTTCTCCAACGCTGGCAGCATCTCGATCCGCGCGAGCACCTCGACGGCGCAAGCGGCGTGAGCGCGATCCTCGCGCAGATGACGGGCCTTCCGCGCGCGCCTGCCGCATGGGAGCGCGATATCATCCCCGCGCGGATGGACCGCTACGAGCCCGCGTGGCTCGCCCAGATCGCGACCGGTGGCTCGATCGTGTGGGCGGGCGGGAGCAAGCCCGATCCGACGTCGGTGCCGACGCTCTCGAGCGTGCGCTTCTTTCCGCGCGGCGAAGGCGCGATCTGGCTCGACGCCGAAGATGAGTCGCCGCTGACGCCGAACGCGATCGCGGTGCGCGACGCGCTCGAGAAGTACGGCGCATCGTTCATCGCGGACATTCAGGCGGCGACGGAATTCTCATCGCTCTCGGTGCGCGATGCGCTGCGCGAGCTGTCGGCGGCGTCGCTCGCGACCAACGACACCGTCGAGGCGCTGCGCGAGATCGTGCGCACGCGATCGGTGCCTGGGCGCTCGCGCGGCGTCGGCGCGCACTCGGCGCAGGATCCGACGCGCTGGCTTCCCGCGAGCTTCGAGGCGTCGCCGGGACGCCCGGTGTATTCGCGGCCGCCGAGCCAGCGGAGGCTGCCGAAGTGGCGCCGGCCGGATCTCCCGGGACCGCAGGCGGCGTGGGTGGGCCGATGGTCGCTGCTGCGCACGCCGGGAACGTGGGGCGTGCGTCCAGATGAGGAGGAGCACGCGGAGCAGATCGCGCGGCAGTGGCTCGACCGCTATGCGATCGTCACGCGCGACTGGTGGCGGCGCGAGCGCCCGCCGGTGTCGTGGCGCGCGATCTACCGTGAGCTCAAGCGCCTCGAGTATCGCGGCGAGGTGCGACGCGGATATTTCGTGGAGGGGTTGGGGGGTGCGCAATTTGCGCTGCCGGAAGCGGTGGAGCGGCTTCGCGCGCAGCCGGATCTCGATGCGGAGGCGCCGATGATCGTGATGGCGGCGGCCGATCCCGCGAATCCGTATACGCTCGCGCTCGAGTCGATCGCAAAGGGATCGCTCGTGCGACCGCGCGGCGCCGGTGCGCTGCTGCTCACGCGTCGCGGCGATGTGATCATGAACGCGGAGTCGCGCGGAAAGCGCATCTCGATCGCGGGCGATGCATCCGATGCCGATGTCACGGAGGCCGCGAAGCTGCTCGGCGAATATCTGAGCCGAGGGACTCCCGCGGGCGCACGCGCGGCGCGCGATCCGCACATCGATACCGTGAATGGCGAGGCTGCGGGGGCGAGCACCCACGTCGAGGCCATTATGGATGGTGGGTGGCGGAGGGCGACTGGGGGGTTGGTGTTTTACAGGGTTTAGCGGTGTCAACGGCTGTATACGGATCAAACCAATAACGACCGATCGAATCATGTACGAGAGAGACTCTCTCGCCGCGTCGGGTTCGATTCGTTTTTATTGGTTCGATCCGTGATCGCAGTTCGCAGTAGCTGGCACTGCTCCCTACCGGATATCCGCCCGCCCCAGCGCCGCCCGCACCGCTTCGCGCATCGCGACCACCGCCTCCTCGCTCGATGCCGGAGAGTCGTCGCGCACGTGGAGCTCTATTCCCTCGGCGACGATCACGCGATGCCAGACGGCGTCGTGCGCGCCGTTGTCGGCGACGACGCCGTCTGCGCGCGCGCCTAGTGCCGGCGCCAGGGATGAGGCGACGCGGCGCTCGAGGGCATCGCCCGTGAGTCCTGTGACCTCGAGCTTGATCTTCTCGAGCGTCAGCCCTTCGCGCTGGCGGATCTTGATGAAGAGGAGCTGCAGCAGGTGGCGATAGCCGTAGGTCGCCGCCGTGCCCGTGCCGTCCGGATGGTCGAGCAGCCCCGTCGACACGTAGAAACGAACGGCGCGCGCGCTTGGCTCCGCGC
>JACCWE010000060.1 GCA_013697785.1 Gemmatimonadaceae bacterium | reverse complement strand
GCTCACCGACGGGCGTTCCGACGACGCTCGATGCGCGGTTCCGAGCCGTGCGACGGCGCATGCAAGTGCGCCCTATTGCGAATTTCGCGTCATCGCGACCACCTGTTTCGCGCCATGGCGACCACCCGTTTCGCGGGATGGCGACCACCGATTTCACCATGGCGACCACCTGTTTCGCGGGACGGCGACCACGGCTTTCGCGTGGTCTCGACCACGTGCAAGGTGGGCGCGTTCGTGAGGTTGGTCGGTAGCTGAGCGGCGCCTGGGCAGTTCTTCGAGCGGTCCGCCTCCGAGAGGGAGGTTCGGATGGCAACGGAGCGACTGAGCATGCGAAACGTACGAGAGATTCTTCGTCACAAACTTTTGCTGGGCAGGAGCAATCGAGACACGGCGGCGAGCGTCCGCGTGAGCAACAGCACGGTCTCCGACACGGCGGGCCGTGCTCGGGCACTCGGCCTAGATTGGGCGACGATCGCCGAGCTCGGCGAGGACGCGCTCGAGGAGAAGCTTTACGGGCCACGGACCTTCAAGCGCGTGGGTCGTCCCGAGCCGGACCCGGCGTACCTGCACGTGGAGCTGCGTCGGGTCGGCGTGACGCTTCAATTACTCCACCTCGAGTACCTGGAGCAGCACCCCAATGGGCTTCGCTACACGGCGTTTTGTGGCCACTACAAACTGTGGCTTGGACGCCAGCAGCCGACGATGCGGCAGGTGCATCGGGCGGGCGAGAAGCTCTTCGTCGACTACTCAGGCAAGAAGCCGCACATCGTCAACGGCACGACCGGCGAGATCACGGAGGTGGAGCTCTTCGTCGCGGTGCTCGGCGCCTCCAACTACACCTACGTCGAGGCGACGCGCACGCAGACCATTGCCGATTGGATCGGTAGCCACGTACGTGCCTTCGAGGACATCGGCGGCGTCCCCGGCGGCATCGTCCCCGATCAGCTTAAGAGTGGCGTGACGCTCGCGTGCCGCTACGAGCCTCAGATCCAACGCACCTACGAGGAGATGGCGTGTCACTACGGCACGACGGTGTTGCCGGCGCGGCCAAAGAGTCCGCGCGACAAATCGAAGGTAGAGGGCGGCGTGTTGATCGCACAACGGTGGATCCTCGCGAAGATCCGCAATCAGACCTTCTTCTCGCTCGACGCGCTCAACGAGCGGATCGCCGAGCTGGTCGCCGAGCTCAATGATCGACGGATGCGTCTGTACGGAGCCAGTCGTCGCGAGCTTCTCGCTCGCTTCGACAAGCCCGCTCTCCGGCCGCTGCCAAGCGCGCGCTTCGTCACGAGCGACTGGAAAACGGCCCGAATCAACATCGATTACCACGTCGAGTACGACCACCATTTCTACTCGGTGCCGTGCACCCTGCTGCGGGAGTCGGTCGACGTCCGCGCGACGGCGATGACCGTCGAACTCTATCTGCGCGGCGAGCGCATCGCGTCGCATGTCCGCAGCTCGCATCGCGGCCATCACACGACGACGGCGAGCCACATGCCGAAGTCGCACCAGGCGCACGCGGAGTGGACCCCCTCGCGCATCCTCTCGTGGGCGGCGACGGTCGGCCCCGAGACGGCGAAGCTCGCCGAGGCGATTCTCGCCTCGCGACCGCACCCTGAGCAGGGCTACCGCTCGTGTCTCGGGATCCTGCGGCTGTCGAAGAAGTACGGAAGCGAGCGCCTGGAGATCGCGTGCGGACGCGCGATGGCCGTGGGCGCACGCTCCTACCGTCACGTCGAATCCATACTGAAGCTCGGACTCGACCGGCTCGCGCCGGAGGGAGTCGCGGGGGCGCCTCGTCCTGCCCACGAGAACATTCGAGGACGCGGTTACTACCACTGAAGAGGAGATCGTAGTGCACAACGAACCCACGCTAGAAAAATTGAAAATGCTTCGCCTCAACGGCCTCGCGGCCGCTTGGGACGAGCAGCAAAGGAGCCCGGGTGTAGGCTCACTGAGCTTCGATGAGCGCCTCGGCATGCTCATCGACGCCGAGTGGACGAGCCGAGAAAACAAGAAGATCTCGCGATCGCTGAAGGAGGCGAAGCTGCGACTCACGGAGGCATGCATCGAAGCCATCGAGTACCCCGCCAAGCGCGAGCTCGATAAGGCGGTCGTCCGACAACTCCAGACGTGCCGCTGGGTGACCGAGCACCAATCCGTCCTCATCACGGGAGCCACGGGCACGGGCAAGAGCTACATCGCCTGTGCGCTCGCCAACCAGGCGTGTCGTCGCGGCTTCCGCGCGATCTACCGTCGCGCGCCGCGCCTCTTCGACGAGCTGAAGCTCGCTCGCGCCGACGGCACCTATCGCACCGTGCTCGCGAAGCTCGCGCGCGTCGACGTGCTCATCATCGATGACTTCGCCGTTGCTCCCATCAGCGATAGCGAACGAAGCGATTTGTTGGAGGTGATGGAAGATCGATACGGCCTGAAATCCACCATCGTCGCGAGCCAACTGCCGCCCACGCACTGGCACGACTACCTCTCCGATCCGACCCTCGCCGACGCCATCTGCGACCGCCTCGTCAACAACGCCCACCGACTCATGCTAAAGGGCCCGTCAAAGAGAAAAGAGAAGGAATCAACCCAAGAACCTTGAACCGTCTGAGCGTCGCTTCGCTTCGGTCGCGATGACGCGGAACGGGTGGTCGCCATGGCGCGGAATGGGTGGTCGCGATGCGCGGAATGCGCACAGAAGTCGAGGGCGCGTCCGCGGAGCGTGCGCCAGAAGCGCTCCATCTTGCCGCGTGCGGGGGCGTCGTAGGGCTTTGCGTGCACGAGCGCCGTGCCCATTCGAGCGCACGCGAGCGCGAGCGTTTGGCCACGGTAGGTGGCGCCGTTATCCAAATAGAGGGCGTCGGGAGGTCCGTGTTTGCGTATCGCCCGAACGAAAAGTCCGAGCATGTCGACCTCACGCTCTTGGTGCATGGCCTCGAGCGCGACGACGTACCGAGACGCGTCATCGAGCAACGCGTGAATCCGAACAGGCTTCTTCTCACCACTCGCCGTGACGATTTGCGCGCCGTGGCAGACGTCGCCGTGCCAGAGCGCCCCAGGCCGCTCCGCTTGCCATCGGAGGCGCTGCTTGCCGTCGGGCCCCTGCCGGAGCGTCGTGCGATCGAGGCCACGCGCCGTGAAGAGCCGACGAACCGCGGACGCGGAGACGGCGCCCTTGTCGATGCGTCCTTCGGCGACGAGGGTGTCGACGATCAGCTCCGCGGACGCGCTCGGGTTTTCGCGCCTAACGTCGCAGATGAGATCCTGTTGATCGATCGAGAGGGCGCGCGCGGCACCGCGATCGGAGCGCGGCGCTGGACGGAGCGCGGTGAGGCCCCCCGTCTTGTACAAGCGATACCAGCGTTTGAGAGTCGGCACCGCGAACGTGCGCGTCGCATCCGCGCGCGGTGGCCGGAACCGTTGCTCGGCAAGCAACTGCAGGCGAGCGGTGAGCTCGCCGCGAGGGAGATCGAGGCGCGTGAGGACTCCGACGACCTCGCTTCGGAAGAGAGCGATCTCTTCCGCGTGATCGATGGGTGTGAGTTTATCCA
>JACCWE010000026.1 GCA_013697785.1 Gemmatimonadaceae bacterium | reverse complement strand
GGGCCGTGATCGGCTCCGGGCGCACGCTGTCATTTCTGATGTTGCTCGATCAAGATGCGGCGCCGGCGTGAACCGAGGCGCGTTGCGCTTCGTGGAAACCTTCGGCGAACTCCTCGATCATCTTCTTGTTGAAGGCGGGGATATCGTCGGGCTTGCGACTCGTGACGAGGCCGTGGTCTGTGACGACTTCGGAGTCGGTCCAGGTGGCGCCGGCGTTCTCGAGGTCGGTGTGGAGCGAAGGCCACGAGGTCACGTTGCGACCGGTGACGACGTCGGCTTCGATGAGAAGCCACGGTCCGTGGCAGATGGCGGCGACGGGCTTGCCGGCTTCGAAGAAGGCGCGGACGAAGTCCACGGCAGCGGGGACGGTTCGGAGCTTGTCGGGGTTGGCGACGCCGCCGGGGAGGAGAAGCGCGTCGTATTCATCGGCGGTGGTGCTGTCGAGTACGGTGTCGACGGTAATCTTCTCGCCGGGTTTGTCGTGGTTCATGCCTTGAATCGTGCCCGACTTCAGAGAAACGACTTTCGTAAGTGCTCCGGCGGCATCGAGTGCCTTGCGGGGCTCGATGAGCTCGATCTGTTCGACGCCATCGGTCGCGAGGATCGCGACGCGCTTGCCGGAAAGTATGTTCGGGGCCATGAGAGGAACTCCTGATCGGTGAGACCTGAACGGCGCGAGGACAGCGCCTGGTACGTCTCACCTTTGCAAGGCATGCGCCTCTATGGAAACGTAGCGACCTGTACGCGAAACGCGTGCGGGTCGCGAAGGGTTCCGCGCACGGGCTCGCCATGGCGCGAGCGCGTGCGATGTCGGGAGCCTAGTGCGAGAGGTCGGCGGGCTTGGGCGATGAGTTGCCGCCGTCGGCGACGACACGCCAGCTGCCGTCGGCCTGTCGCTTCCAGACCGTGAGATAGTTGCTGTAGGAGACGTCTTTGCCGTCCTTGATAATCGCGTCGCCTGAGGTGTAGGCGAGATCGCCGGACGGTGCGGCGTCGGCGACGCGCGGGGCCCACGTGAGCGCGCCCGGGCCGAGTGGGGTGAGTGCTTTCGCGACCGCATCGCGGCCGCAGGTGATCTCGCTGGCGCCGGTGCCGATCGATGCGCCGTCCTGCGCAACGAACTCGGCGAAGGCGGGCCCTGCGCCGGATTTCACGGAGAGCGCGGAGAAGTCGAGATCGGCGGTGCGGGCGGTGGCGACGGCGGTGGAGTCGTGCGAGGCGGAGTACGCGGGCGCGGATGGATTGGCGCACAGCGCGGGCGCGGTGGATGGGGCGTCGGCGCCGCCGGCGGAGATGAGCCAGGCGACGAGCTTCCACGCGCCGGCTTCCTTTCGCCAGAAGGAGAGATACTGGATTGGGACGACGGAGGTGAGCGTATCGCTGTGCGCGACGCGACGACCGTAGCCGTAGCTGTAGCCGCGCGTGCCGTCGGCGGAGAGCTCGGCGCGGATGGCGCGCCAGCCGAGGGTGCGGACTGTTTTCGCGTTGAGGGAGTCGAGAGCGGCGAGGACGGAGTCGCGGGTGCCGATGCGCGCGAGTGTGGGCATGAGCATCACGACGTCGCTAGTGGCGCCGTTGGCGATTGCGTCGTGGAGGGATTTGGAGGCGGCGAGGGAGAGGGTGGAGTCGGCGGAGAGGAGGGTTTGGCGCGCGGCGAGTTGTGCGGGGGAGAGGGGTGGAGGCGCGGGCTGCGCGGAGAGTGTAGTGCGCGCGGGGGCCGGAGGAGTGGCGTGCGAGCAGGCGGCGAGTGCGGCGGCCAAGAGTACTAAGGTGAGCGGGCGCATCACGGAAAGTGTGCGTGGATCAATCGATTCGGGAAGGGCACTTCTGAATTTCTATCTGCAAGAGTTCGTTAGTGAGTGCGCACTCACACGTGGAGGTCCTGAGCACTTTGACGTCGCTGTCCCCAGGCGGCCCACAGAACCGGCGACGGCATGAAGAAGTCGGGATCATCGAGCGACGCGATATCTCGATCGAACTCGGCGTGCGTGATGTATTCGGCGGCGATCATCTGCGAGCGAAGTTGCAGATAGTTCGCGCGCATCATCGCCGGGCCCGGGGATCCGGCAGGCCACATGAACGTTCGTCCCTCTGCAGCGACGTGGTCGAGTCCGTGCGCGCGCAAGCGTCCGAAGAGGCGGCGACCGAAGCCTCTGTCGACCCCTTGTTCGTCCAACGTCCGTGCGAGCGCTTTGTGGGTCTCGAGCAGCGTCTCGCCGGGATTTCGTGCAGGATCCGGGAAGACCGAGCTATCGAACTCCTCATCGATCAACCAGCCGCCGGGCTTCAACGCCGCGATCATGTTTGCGAGCGCTCGTTCCCGATCGCGGACGTGCACCAGGACGAGCCGCGCATGCACCAGATCGAAGGATGCGGCGGGCAATGGGTCCACCGTGATGTCATGGATGCGCACCTCGACTTCGCGAACATCCGCGAACCGAAGGTGCTGCGGATCGATATCGGTAACGAGCACGTGCCCCGCTGGGCCAACTCGCTGCGCGAGCCAGCGCGCGATCGAGCCGCCACCGCCTCCCACCTCCAGGCAACGCCACCCCGGGGCCACGCCGAGCGCAGCGAGATGGCGCTGAGTTCCCTGATCGAAGGCATCGGCGAGCGCCGGAAATCGGGCGAGCGCTTCCGGGCTCGCGTTATCGAGCGCATACGCATTGGCGCGAGTGCTCGCATCATTTCCTTCGCGGGTGCTCATGCGAGCCTCGTCTTGTTGATCGTGTTGGCCGGCTGCGCACTCTCCGCTGCCGCGCTCTCCGACTCCGGCAACCAGAAGCTCGCGAGTGCGACGATGCTCAAGGCGAGGAGTGCCGTCCATCCCGCGGCGTACGTGAGACGGGCGGGCGCACTCGCACCCGGGACCACGTTGGCGAGCTGCGTGGTGAGAAGCGCAGCAGAGACGGCAAGCACTCTGCCGCCGATGTTCATTGCGAAGCTCTCTCCGGTTCCGCGCAGATGGGTCGGATATTGGCGCGGCAGGTAGTTGCCCCAGAAGCTATGCAGGCCGTTGAAGAGGGCTTGGGCGAGAAAGAGTGCGCCCAGGAAGAGCGCCAAAGCACGAGCGGCGGTGAGGAAGTAGAGGAGCGGGAAGATCACGAGCGCTGGCGCGATGAACGTGCGCAACAGACGCTGTCGTCCGACGATGCGCGTGACGAGCAGCGCGAACAGCAATCGTCCCGCGACGGATCCGAGCTCCTGCACGAGGTACACGACGCTCACGGCTTGCTGAATCCGCCTCGGCTCCCAGCCCTGGAAGGCCGTGAGTCCGGGAATGATGCGGGGCGTGTGTTGCAGGGCGCCGTACTGCAGCGCGAGCACGCACGCCATCATGAGGGTCGCGAGCAGCGTCGCGCGGCGTCGCGCCGGCTGAAACAGCTCGGCGAGCGAGGGGGACTTGAGTATCCCTTTGTTTTTTTTGTCCCTCCACTCGGGAGACTCCGGGAGGAAAGGGCGAACCAAAATGAGTGGAACGGCTGGAATAAGTCCGGAGAGCACGGTGTACCGCCATGGCTCGTGGCTGCCGAGTATGGTTGGAAGCCGATCGCCCAAGGTGACCGCGAGATAGTAGGCGCAGGAGACCGCCAGCCCTCCCAGAGCATAACAGGACTGCGTGTAGCCGAGCACCGCCTCTCGCTGCCTGTGAATCGGAAAGAGCTCCGCCAGCCACGCGATGGCGGCGACCGCTTCCACGCTCACGCCGATCATCGTCACGCAGCGCAGGAGGAGCAGCATCGGGAGCGATGTGGCGAAGGCGGCAACGCTGGTCGCACACGCGTAGAGCAGAATGCTCCACACCAGAATCCGGCGGCGGCCGAAGATGTCCGTCAGGTATCCGCCGATGAGACCCACGAGCCCGCCGCACACGACGGGGACGAAGAAGAACGCTCCGACCCACCAGTTGAACGTTGGCGTGCCGGGAGTCAGATGGCCGACCGTCGCGAGTACGGGTCCAATGATGAGTGGCATCATGAGCGATTCGTACAGATCAAAGGCGAATCCAAGGCCAGCGACTGCGCAGACGAGCGCTTGAATCCGCGTCAATGACATCGGTGAGTCTCCAGCGGTGCCGGCTCGGCACATTAGGATTGCGGCGTGCCGACTGATCCGATCGTGTGCGTTCACACTAGCACCCATCACAGTTATGTAGCAAGTTCTCATAATTCAACAACTAGTGAGTATTCGTCAATGATCGACTTCTCCGCCCGCCAGCTCCGCGGCTTTCTGCTGGTGGCCGATCATCAAAGCTTCACTCGCGCGTCCGAATCGCTCTTCATCACGCCGTCCGGATTGAGCGTCATGATCAGCCAGTTGGAAGCACAGGTGGGATTTCGTCTCTTCGATCGTTCGACCCGGCACGTGGCGTTGACTCCGGAGGGAGCCGACCTGCTCGCCGCGGCGCGCTCGGGTCTTCTGGAGATCGACAGCTCCATTGCGCGCATTGCGGAGAAGACGAATCAGCCCACGCAGGTGATTTCGGTGGGGGCGCCCGCGCTCATCGCGGCCAATATCCTTCCAATTGCGATCAAGGAATTTCAGGCGCTGCGACCCGACCTGCACATCCGACTGTACGACAGCGACCTCACGACCATCGTGCAGCTCGTCGAAAGCGGCAAGCTGGACATGGGCATCGGCTTCTTCGACTCGGCGCCTCGCACTCGCCGGACTCCTTTTTTTCGCTTTTCCCTGATGGTCGCCGGGCCGGCGACCGAGCTGGCGCGGCCCCGCTCAACCATCACGTGGGCCGCGCTGCATGGCGAGAAGCTCCTTTCTCTGCGAACGAGCAGCCCCATTCAGAAGGTGATCGACACGCAGCTCGCGAAGGCGAAGGTCGTTCCCCTGGTCACGGACGTGTTCAACGCGCTCGATACGCAGCTCGCGATGGTCGAGGCGGGACACGGGATCGCCATCATTCCTTCGTTTGGAATTCCGGCCTGCCGGAACCGTGGAATCGTGATGACTCGCCTCATCAACCCGACGGTGACGGTCGACTTTCATCAGATTCGCAATCGGGGCGCGAAGCTTCCGGCGGGTTCCGCTGCATTCACCGCCTTTCTTCAGGACTATATCGCCCGCTGGGCAGGGCGCGCCGGCATCCTCTAGAGCCCCGGGCCGCACGTCCGCGCATACGCTCCTCGCGCTCAATGAAAATCATGCCCCTTCCACCCCTCGAGCTCCTCCCCCGCCTTCAACTCCCTGAACACCACCCCCTTCAAATTCACCACCGTCTGCTCCACCTGCAGCGTGCCGCGCACCAGGATCAGCGGCGCCGTCGAGATCATCAGTGCCTGCGTCTCGAACAGCTTCGGCAGCACAACGACGTTCACGAGCCCCGTCTCATCCTCGAGCGTCAGGAACACAAACCCCTTGGCCGTGCCCGGACGCTGGCGACAGATCACCAGCCCCGCCGCAGCCACGTTGTGCGTTCCATCCGGCAGCGCGATGATCTCGCGCGCCGTGCGCACGCCGTTCTGCTTCATCATCGCGCGCAGATGCAGCATCGGATGCCCATTCAGCGATAGTCCCGTCATTCGATAATCCGACGCCGTGATCTCGCGCGCCGACATTGCCGGCACCGACCCCGGCACCTCGAGCTTGATGCGCGACGGCGCCAGCGGACCCGCATCGCCGCGCTCGATCTCGAGCATCCGCCACACCGCCGCGCGCCGCCTCCGCGCGCTCGGCTCATCCGGAACGAAGCAGTCGAGCGCCCCACCCTCGGCCAGCGCGCGCAGCGCACGCCGGTCGAGTCCCGAGCGCGACACCACATCGCCGATCGATGCGAAGGTGCCGCCCTGCTCGACCGCGCGCTGCAGCAGCTCGCGCGACTTGCCGCCGATCCCGCGCACGAGCCTGAGTCCGAGCCGCACCGCGAAGCCATCGCCCACCGGCTCGATCGTCGTGTCGTAGCGCGAGCGCGAGGCATCCACCGGGAGCACGCTCACGCCGTGGCGCTTCGCATCCTCGATGAGTGTGCCCGGCGAGTAGAAGCCCATCGGCTGCGCATTCAGAATCGCCGCGAGAAATTCCGGCGCGTAGTAGTGTTTGAGATACGCGCTCGCGTATACGAGGAGCGCGAAACTCGCCGCGTGCGATTCGGGGAAGCCATAGTCGGCAAAGGCATTGATCTGGTTGTAGATCCGCTGCGCGACATCCTGCGAGAATCCGTTCCTGATCATGCCGTCGATCATCTTCTTGCAGATGTCGGCCATGCGCTCGCGGCTGCGCTTGTGTCCCATCGCGCGACGCAGGATGTCCGCCTCGCCCGCGGTGAATCCCGCAGCGGCGATCGCGACTTGCATCCCCTGCTCCTGAAAGAGCGGAACGCCGAGCGTGCGTTTCAGGATCGGCTCGAGCGACGGATGCGGATACGTCACCTCCTCCTCGCCCGCCTTCCTGCGCAGATATGGATGAACCATCTCACCCTGGATCGGCCCCGGGCGAATGAGCGCGACCTCGACGACGAGATCGTAGAAGCATCTCGGCTTCAATCGCGGTAGCGTGTTCATCTGCGCGCGGCTCTCCACCTGGAAGACGCCGATCGTATCCGCTGCGCAGAGATCGTCGTACACGGCCTGGTCCGCGAAGTCGAGCGTCCACAGATCGATCGTGTGGCCGCGCATCGTGTTGATGTACTTGAGGCAGTCCTGAATCAGCGTGAGCATGCCGAGTCCGAGGAGATCGATCTTGACGAGTCCCATCGCCTCGACGTCGTCCTTCTCCCACTGAATCACCGTGCGATTCTCCATCGACGCGGGCTCGATCGGCACGACGGTGGCGAGCGGCTCCTTCGTGAGCACGAAGCCGCCCACGTGGATCGAGCGATGGCGCGGAATGTTGTGCATCCCCTGCACGATGAGCGGGAGCGCCTTCACACGCGCGTCGTCGGGATCGAGCCCCGCACGTCTCAGCAGCGTGCCCGGCTCCGTCGGACGGATCGCCGTGCTGGGATTTCTGCGCTCGGTGTGATCATCGCTGCCGTGCGGGTCCATCCACGCAGGGAGCTCGCGACTCGTCGAGCGCGCATTCGGGCTGCTGTACGGCTCGTACGCTGCCATGGGTTTGGGCCGATCGTACTTCGATTCCGGATTTTTCTTCCGCCGCTCCTCGCGCTCGCTCTCGCGCACGTTGCGCTCCTTCTCCTCGAGGGCGCGCGTGCGATTCACTACTTCCGTCCCGCGCACGAGGTGGCTCCCGATCCGCTCGGCGTGCTCGGCATCGCTGTTGCGATCGGCGGCATCGTATGCAACATCCGCCTCGGCCTGCATCGCCTCGGCCGTCGCGCGCGCGGAGAAGCGATCACTCATTGCCGCGAGCGTGTCCGCCTGCTCCACCGAGAAGCCGAGCACGCGACAGGCATCGCGCACTGCGGAGCGGCCGCGGTAGGTGATCTGCTCGCACACCATCGCCGCGTGCTCACGGCCGTAGCGCTCGTAGACGTACTGCAGCACCTGCTCTCGATCGCGGTGCGCGAAGTCGATGTCGATGTCGGGCGCCTCGCGGCGATCATCGCTCAGAAATCTCTCGAAGAGGAGATTGAGCTTGATCGGATCGACGGCGGTGATGCCGATGCAGAAGCACACCGCGGAGTTGGCGGCCGAGCCTCGCCCCTGACAGAGCACGCCGGCGCGATTCGCGAAGCGGACGATGTCCCACACGATCAGAAAGAAGCCGGCGAGGCCGAGCCGCTTGATGAGCGAGAGCTCGTGCGTGAGCTGCGCGCGCTGTCGCTCGTTGATGATCCCCCATCGCTCGGCGGCGCCCTGCGCGACGAGGCGCTCGAGATATTCGTCGGCGCCGACGCCGAGCGGGAGTGCGAAGGCAGGGAGCGTCGGATGCAGATCGTGCAGGCGAAAGGCGCAGCGCTCGGCGATCGCGATAGTTTCTCGCACGCCATCGGGATGATGACTCCAGCGCTTCACCATCCGCGCTGGGCTCTGCAGCTTCCACTCGGCGTTGGGGCGGAGGCGCGTGCCCATCTCGTCGAGCGTGCGCTGGTGGCGGAGCGATGAGAGCACGTCGTGCACGACGCGTCCCGAGCTCCGCGCGTAGTGGACGTTGTTGGTGACGACCCACGGAACTCCGATCGCGCGCGAAATTTCAACCAACGGCTCGAGCAGCGCGCGTTCTTCCTCGAGGCCGTGATCCCAGCACTCGATGGCGATACGACCGTCGAAGATTTCGTGCAGCCGCGCGGCGGCTTCGCGCGCGCCCGCGAGGTCGCCGGCGCGCACTCTGCGAGGAACCAGGCCGCGCGGGCAGCCGGTGAGCGCGAACAATCCCTTGGCGTGCGCGGCGACGGTGTCGAGGGAGATCGATGGGCGCCCGCGCGGCGTGTCCATGCGCGCGCGGGTGATCATCGTGGAGAGATTGCCGTAGCCCTCACGATCCTCGGCGAGGAGCACGAGGTGATGCGGCACGCCGCCGTCGCCGCGCACGGTGATCTCCGCGCCGATGATGCACTCGAGCGCATCGCCCTCGCCCGCCTGCGCGAAGGAGACGATGCCGCCCAGCTCATCGTGATCGGTGATGGCGAGGGCGTGGTAGCCGAGCTCCACGGCGCGATCGACTAATTCAGCCGGATGCGACGCGCCATCGAGCAACGAGAACGCTGAGTGGCAGTGGAGCTCTACGTATGGAGCTCGCACGCCAACTGCGGGCGTGCTCCCTGCATCCGCGTGGTGTCCGGGCTCAGTCATACCACCCCTGCACGAACCAGCGTTCGCGCTCGCGGAAGGCGAGTAGCTCGCCCGAGTCGGATTCGCAGCGCCAGTAGTCGCGCGCGTAGCCGTCCTTCCACCAGTCGCCGGCGAGTCGCTCGGGGCCCGCGGCGCGGCCGATCGTGACGCGCCGCTCGCGCCACCAGAGCGCGCAGGGGCGATCGCCGTCCCACTCGACGTCGACCGTCTCCGGTGTCTCGAGCAGGCGCAGTGCGGGCGCGCGCAGCGGCTCGGTGCTCTTCTGGATGCTCACAACGCGCTCGTCCTTGCGCGCGTCATCGCTCTCGCACCACGCGCCGTTCCGCTCGATGCGATGCTCGTCGCGCAGCGCGGGGCGCACGACCGCCTGCGGGC
>JACCWE010000006.1 GCA_013697785.1 Gemmatimonadaceae bacterium | reverse complement strand
CGACTACTGCTGTTGCTGAACGAGTCGCTGGGGCGAACGAAAGATGGCGCCGAGTGGGTGGGCCGCGGCTTCATGGAGCATCCACGCGATCGCGCGATCACACTGAGACCGCGGTCGCCGGATACGCTGGCGCGCTCTGCCTTTTACGATCTGCACCTTGGCGCAGATGAGACGTGGATCATAGGGCGGCTCGCGATGGCCGATGAGGCGCTCGCGAGTGGCGAGCTGCTCAACGCGTCAGCGACAATTTTTCCGCGTCCGAACCAGGCTGCGCCGTGGTGGCGCCGATGGCTGACGAAGGGAGGACATGGATGGTCGACTCGTCGGCAGAGCGCGGGGCAGTTCGACGGCTTCGATGTTCTTCTCAACGTCGAGCAGTCTCCGCATCCGGACAATCGAATCACGCTGAGCGCCAAGCGTGACTCGCTCGGCGTTGCGCGCGTCGAACTGCACTGGCGGTGGCGACCCGAGGATCAGGCTCGGCTGCAGCGCGTTCGCGAGCTCATCGCGAAGAATCTCGAAGGGATCGGTACCTCGACTATCGATGTTCACGCACGTCCCGATCCGAATGCGCATCATCACGCGGGAACGACGCGCATGCATGATGACCCGCGGCGAGGCGTGGCCGACCGAAATGGCCGCGTGCACAGTACGGAGAATCTGTACGTGGCCGGGGCCTCGGCGTTTCCGACGGCCGGCTTCGCAAATCCCGTGTTGACGATAGTTGCGATGGCGTTGCGGCTCGCGCGCCATCTGCAGGGATTGGGAAGCGGGGGGTGAAGACGGCGAGACTGCACAAATGCTTTGCATGTTGCGACGTGCGGCAACCCGCGGCATGCCACAATCGGCGCTCATTCCATTTACCGATTACAAATACAGCATCAAGCGAGTCGTCCCATTCAAGGTGCATGGGCATCTCGAAAAGGTGCTCGTGCCATCGATCATCGCGCTGCCATGGCTCACCGGTGCGCTTCCTCATCGAAAAGCCAATCTTCTTCGGCGCGTACTACGCTGCGGCCGCGGTGAACTACCTGCTCACCGACTGGAATGCGAAGGAAAGAGTGGTGAAGCCAATGAATTGAATCTCGTCGTAGGGATGCGTGCGGGGACCCGGGCCGCTGCCGTGAGTTCCATGAAGAGAAAGACGGAGACGTCGGTATCGCCGTGGTCGGCGCCGACGAGGTTATGCGAGCCGCCTCGGAGCGGGAGCGCTTCCTGGCGAGTGCGAAGTGGAGTCGACCGTGAGCACCGGCCACGCGGTCGGCCGGGCGAGCTGCCGGAAGTAGAGGTCTCGCGCTGCGCGAATCATGATCGTGATTCCGTTGCTCCGGATGTTGCTCGATATGCCCGAACGCTTATAGACGCTGTTCAGGTTTGAACGATGTGGCCTCTACGACTGGCTAGCAAATCATTCCCACTCCCGCGACCGCTTTCTCACCGCTAGAATTCTTCCCACTGACCGGGGTGCCCGGCTCACCCCTGAGCCGCGGCTGAGAGAGTCCCGTTGAACCTGATCCGGTTCGCACCGGCGTAGGGAGTCGAATATGTCCGCATCATCTGACACACCCGCAGTCCGCGGAGCGCCCAGCGCCCGCCCCCCGCGCCGCCCCGCCCGCACCCAAATGACCTACGCCCGCGCCGGCGAGATCACCCCGCCGATGCACTTCGTCGCCCAACGCGAATCCCTCGACCCCGAGCTCATTCGCGCCGAAGTCGCCCGCGGCCGCCTCGTCATCCCGGCGAACATACACCACCTGGAAGGCGTCCTCCAGCCCATGGCCATCGGCAAGGTCGCCTCCGTCAAAGTCAACGCGAACATCGGGAACTCCGCCGTCTCGTCGAACCTCGATGAGGAAGTCGGCAAGCTCCTGCTCGCGGTGAAGTACGGTGCCGATACCGTCATGGACCTCTCCACCGGCAAGGACATCGACGTCACGCGCGAAGCGATCATCGGCGCGTCGACGGTGCCGATCGGCACGGTGCCGATCTATCAGGCGGTGCTGCAAGGGAAGGAGCTCGAGGAGCTCACGATCAACGACTTCCTCGAAGTCATCGAGCATCAGGCTCGCCAGGGCGTCGATTACATGACGCTGCACGCCGGAATTCTGCTGCAGCATCTGCCGCTCGTCTACGGACGCATCACCGGCATCGTCAGCCGCGGCGGCTCGCTGCACGCCGTCTGGATGATGCACCATCGCAAACAGAATCCGCTGTACGAGCACTATGATGATGTCCTCGACATCCTCCGCCAGTACGACGTCACGATCTCGCTCGGCGATTCCCTTCGCCCTGGCTGCCTCCACGACGCGAGCGACAAGGCGCAGTTCGCCGAGCTCGACACACTCGGCGAGCTCACCAAGCGCGCGTGGGAGTTCGACGTGCAGGTGATGGTCGAAGGGCCCGGACACATCCCGATGGATCAGATCGAGATGAATGTCCGTCGTCAGAAGGATGTCTGTCACGAGGCGCCCTTCTATACTCTCGGGCCGCTCGTCACGGACATCTCGCCGGGCTACGATCACATCTCGAGCGCGATCGGCGCCGCGATGATCGGCTGGTACGGCGCCGACATGCTCTGCTACGTCACGCCGAAGGAGCATCTCGGTTTGCCGAACGCGAATGATGTGCGCGAAGGTGTGATCGCGTACAAGATCGCCGCACACGCCGCGGACATCGCGCGCGGTCGTCCCCACGCACGCGATCGCGACGACGCGCTCTCACGCGCGCGCTACGCGTTCGACTGGAAGGAGCAGTTCCGTCTCTCGCTCGATCCTGAACGCGCGCAGGAGTATCACGACGAGACGCTGCCGGCCGAGTACTTCAAGAGCGCGGAGTTCTGCGCGATGTGCGGGCCGAAGTTCTGCTCGATGCATCACTCGCGCACGATCGACGACGGAATCGCGCAGCTCGCGAAGGAGTTGGCGGAGAAGGAGACAGCGCTGACGGGTTCCGAAGCCACCGCTGAAATCGACCGCGTGATCGCCTCCGTTGGCGGGGACGACTAGTACTTCAATGGCAATGACGGGCAAGGAACGCGCAGCACTCCGCGCGCAGGCGCACCATCTCTCCGCCACGGTGCACGTGGGTCAGCACGGACTTACGCGCGCGCTCGTCAACTCGCTGGACGACGCGCTCCGCACGCACGAGCTGGTGAAGGTGCAGCTCGTGAAGAATGCTGACGTCACGGCGAAGCAGGCGGCTGGCGAGCTGGCGGAGGCGGTGAAGGCGGAGGTCATCCAGGTGATCGGGCGAACGACCACGCTTTATCGGTATAATCACGATCTCGAGCACGGCTCCGGCGTCGCTCCGGCCTGGATCAAGTAGCCCTCCAAAGGGCTAACGGGCGTCCCTGTCGGAGGCCCGATTTTCGCCTTAATTTCCGAGGCGAACTGTAGCGCGAAAGTACAACGTCGAGGGCTGAATGCCGTACGTCATTACCGAAGCCTGCATCAACATCAAGGACAAGGCGTGTGTCGACGTCTGTCCTGTCGATTGCATATATGAAGGCCCGAACCAGCTCTTCATCAAGCCCGACGAATGCATCGACTGCGGCGCCTGCGAGCCGGAGTGCCCGGTCACGGCCATCTTCCCAGAAGAAGACGTTCCCGCGAATCTGAAAGACTTCATCGCGCTGAACAAGGATGTCTTCGACCAGCCGGATCCGCCGGGACGACCTACGCGGTAGCTAGCCAGTCGAATTGGACAGCCGTTGAGGCTACTCAAGTTCGCTTTGAGGACGACCGCGCTTCTCGTCTCTCGCGGCCTCGACATTCTGACCACGTATCGGACAACTCCCTCGCTGGCCGAAGAAGTCAATCCGCTCACAAGCGTGCTTGGCTTTCGATGGCAAGAGCTACTGTTATCGAATGCGTTGATCGCCACGCTGCTAATTGTCGCCGCCTGGCGAGCGATCGTTCAGAGCCCGCCGCTGCTACCGTCGAAAGCGGGACTGACGTTCGATTCCTTCGTCAGCATCTGGTGGTTCGGCAATGCCACGCGCCCTTGGTGGCACGCCTTCTTCCGTCGATCTCGCGACCCGCGACTCGTTTGGTATGCGCTCGGTCGCGTAGCGCCACCAATCATTATCGTAATGGGACTGGTTGCCGCCGGTCACAACTCGCATCACTACGCGAGTCGAAACGCACTCGTGATCGTCGTAACGTTGATCTATACGACAGCCGTCGTCTCAGCAGCGCTCGGGCTCAACGTGTTTTTTCGGGCGGAGTTTCGTCGTTACCAACAAGCGGCGCTGATCCTGCCGGCGCCGGTCTGACGTGAACGTCAGCGTGCAAGTCCGCCACGCCACTCCCGCAGATCTCCCCGCCATCCGCTCGGCCTACGCCCACGGTCGTGAGCTCCAGCGCGACACCGGCTCGCCCCTCTGGCCCGACTTCACCGACGCAGCAATCCTCGCCGAGATAAACTCCGGCGCCCTGCATCTCGTCGCAAACGAAGATGCGCTCGTCGGCGTCTTCTCCGCCGTGTACGACGATGAGCCGCTCTGGGGCGAGCTCGAACGCGGCACTCACATCTACCTGCACCGCATCGCCCGCGCGCCATCGTACACCGGCCGCGGTCTCGTCGACGCGGTCATCGCCTGGGCGCTCGAGCGCGCCGAGACGCTCGGCAGCGAGGGTCTCCGCATGGACACATGGGCGATCAACTCCGCCCTCATCGCGTACTACGAAAAACGCGGATTCACCCTCCTCGGCACAAAGCGAATCCCGGACGACTCACCGCTCTCCAACTATCGCGGCATCGAGCTCGCCCTCCTCGAGCGCCCGCTCGCGCACTAACACACACGCTCCACCCTACGGCGTCGCACCCGCGCGCGTCGGCAACTGTTGCTTCGACCAGTCCTCGTACGATCCGTCGTACAACTTCACCGGCAGCCCGAGCGAACGTGCGGCGAGATAGGTCGTGCTCGCGCGATACCCTACCCAACAATACGTGACGACGGTATCTCCCGGCTGCATGCGGTCTGCGAAGAGCTTACGCAGCGAGCCGCGATCCTTCAGCGGCGCACCGCCGCGCGAGCCGCTGTCGCCCTGAAATAACTGCTCCCATTGCAGCTGTCGCGCACCCGCCAAATGCCCCGCGCTCGGCATGCCGTGCCGCATCGCCGTTCCGAGATACTCGCCGTCGCTGCGCGTATCGATGAGCGCGAGTCCCGGCTTCCCGATTCGCGCTTCGATCCACCGTGCGTCCGCAATCACGTTCGGGCGTACGTGCGGGTGCATCGACCCCCGCATGACGGTTGGCACCTTCGTCGAGAGCTCACGCTTCTCCGCGCGCCACTTCGGCAATCCACCGTCGAGAAAGGAAACGCGATTGTGGCCGAGGTAGTCGAGTACCATCACGACGCGCGCGGCCGCGGGCGCCTCGCTCGAGTATGCGACGACGACGCGCGACGAGTCAGACACGCCAAGGTTCTCGAACGTCGTGCGCAACGTCTCGACAGGCGGCATCTCTGAATCCAGACCGCCGCTCGCGACCTCGATGTCCGTGTACCCGAGCTTCCGCGCGCCGGGGATGTGCGCGGTTGCATATGGCACGGCGCCGCCCATGTTCATGTCCATGTCGACCTGCAGTACGACCACGCGCGGATCGTTCAGATGCACCGCGAGCCACGCGGTCGACACGATCAGCGAGTCCGGTGATTGCTGAGCCGGAGCCGACGTCAGGCCGCCGGCGGCCATCGCGGCTGCGATCAGAATCAGGTGTGTGTGACGCATCGATTCTCCCACCGAATATGAAGTGGGAATGATGCAGCGCTGCCGTGTAGTTTGTACGGGCGATTGCTCGAACGTGCAGTACACGGACGTATGGTGCAGTGAGCGGTAGCCCTCACCCCCGCGGCACCCTCCGCCGCTCCCGCCCGAGCACGAACCACCCGCACGCCCCGAGCACCGGCACGCACACCACGATTCCCGTCCACACGATCTTCGCTGGCTTGCCGTGCCTCTTCCCTAACCAGATGGAGGCAAGCGATAAAACAGCCAGAATAATCCACGCCGACGCGAACCAGAGCGGCCATGTCGTTCCGCCGGCCAACATCGACTTGTCCGGCGGTACCTGCATCATTTGCGAACGAGCACTCGCTCCGCCGCCGCCACGATGTGGGTTGCCGTCATTCCGTACTTCTCGAGCAGATCGTCAGGCTTCCCACTCTCCGCGTACTGATCGCCGAGATCCACGTACTCCACCGGCGCCGGCGTTCCCGCCACGAGCGCCTGCGCCACCGCGCTCCCAAGCCCACCATGATGCATGTGCTCCTCGGCTACGACGAACGCCCCCGTCTCGTGCGACGCGCGCTCGAGCGCCGCTGCATCGAGCGGCTTGATGGTGTGCATGTCGATCACGCGCGCCTCCACACCCTTCTTCGCCAGCGTGTCCGCCGCGATCAGCGCCTGCGCCACGAGCAATCCATTCGCAACGATGGTCAGGTCGTGCCCATCGCGAACCTGAATCGATCGCCCGAACTCGAAGTGCACATCCTTCTCGTGCACCACATATGTCTTCGGGCGGCCGAGCCTCAAGTAAACCGGCCCATCGTGCTCCGCCGCCGCCTTCACCGCCGCACGCATCGTGTGCTCGTCACTGGGAATGCACACGATGAACCCCGGCAGCGCACACGCGAGCGCGACATCTTCCACGCTCTGCTGACTCACGCCATCCTCGCCGATCGAGATCCCACCGTGCGAGCCCGCGACCTTCACGTTGAGCTTCGGATACGCCGCGCCCATCCTCAGCTGGTCGAAGCCCTTGCAGAGAATAAATGCCGCGAAGCTCGAGATGAACGGAATCTTCCCGCTGCTCGCCAGCCCGCTCGCAATTCCTACCATGTTCGCTTCCTGAATCCCGATATTGAAAAACCTCTCGGGGAACACCTTTCCAAACGTCCAGCTGAACGTCGACTTCGCGAGATCCGCGTCGATGACGATGATGTTCTTGTTCTCCGTCCCCACCTCGAGCAGCGCCTCGCCATACGCCTCGCGCGTCGCTCGGCCCATCGTCAGCGTCGTTCCAGTCGTCGTCATCGCTTAGTCCGTCAGCTGTGAGAGAGCGACCTCGAGCTGGTCCGCGCTCGGCGATTTGCCGTGGAAGTCGTTGTTGTTCTCCATGTACGTCACGCCCTTTCCCTTCACGGTGTGCGCAATGATGCACACGGGCACGTCGTGCGATTCCTTCGCCTGGATCAGCGCGACGCGCACGGCGCCTACATCGTGTCCGTCCACCTGGATCACGCGCCACCCGAACGACTCGAACTTCGCGTCGATCGGGGTCAGCGAGTTGATGTCCTCCACCGCGCCGTCGAGCTGATATCTGTTCGAATCGATGATCGCGGTGAGCGAGCCGAGCTCGTAGTTCCCCGCGGTCATCGCCGCCTCCCATACCTGCCCCTCCTGGCACTCGCCGTCGCCGAGGAGCACGTATGTTCGAAAGGATTTCCCGTCGAGCCGCGCCGCGAGCGCATGTCCAACGCCCACCGACAAGCCCTGTCCCAGGGATCCAGTCGACGCTTCGATCCCCGGCGTCAGCCCCTGCACGGGATGTCCCTGCATCCGCGAGTTCACCTGACGCAGGGTCATCAGCTCGCTCACCGGGAAGTAGCCGCTCTCCGCGAGCGCCGCGTACAGCGCCGGCACACCATGTCCCTTCGACATGATGAAGCGATCGCGATCGGGCCACAGCGGATTCTTCGGATCGTGCTTGAGCACTCGTCCGAAGTACAGCGCAGTGATGATGTCGACAGCCGAAAGAGATCCGCCTGGATGTCCGCTGTTCGCGGCGGCGATCATCTTGACGATGTGCAGCCGCAGCGTTCGCGCAATCTGCGCCAGCTCGGCTGTGGAAACTGTGGGGGACGCGGCCTTCATCGTGCTCCGGCAGGGAGGGATCTCAACGAGATTGAAAGATAGGCGCCCGGAGCCGCTATCTCAATTTCGGCCCCGCTCGCCCGCCGCAAGGGGTCGAACGAACGTTACGCCGAGCGCTTGAGCGTCAACGTGAAGATCGCGCCGTCGCCCGGCACGCTCTGAACAGACAGCTCGCCGCCCATCGCGCGGGCGAGATTCCGCGAGATCGCGAGCCCGAGCCCGGTACCCTCCGTGGGCCGCGCGAAACCCTCGTCGACCCGCACGAACGGCTCGAAGATCCGCTCCTGCTTCTCCAGCGGAATGCCGCGCCCCGTGTCACTCACGCTGATCGACACCGACGACTCTGTCGATTCGCAGTGCAGGCTGATGGAGCCCTCCGCCGGCGTGAACTTGATCGCGTTCGTGATGAGGTTGAGCAGGATCTGCTCGAGCTTCTCGGGATCGGCGCTCGCGTGCAGCTCGTCCGAGCACGAATCGGTGTCGAAGTGCAGCCCTTTCTCCATCAGCTGCGGCAGAATGAGCGGCTCGATCGAGCTGAACACCGTCGCAACGTTGACGTTCTTGATCGTCACCGACACGTGGCCGCTCTCGAGCTTCGCGAGGTTGAGCACGTCGTTGACCAGACGCAGCAGAACGCGCTGGCTCGCCTTGATGCGCGCGAGATCCTCGCGCTGCGTTGGTGTGATCGGACCGCGGATCTCCATGTCGAGCAGCTCGACGTACCCGGCGATCGCGTTGAGCGGAGTGCGCAGCTCGTGACTCATGTTCGCAAGGAACTCGCTCTTCGCGCGATTCGCATTCTCGGCCTCGACGCGCGCAGCCTCGGCCTCCTGTCGCGCCTTCTTCTCCGACTCGTACAGCCGCGCATTCTCGTGCAGCAGCTGCGCGCGGTCGAGTGCTTCGGCGAGCTTCGCGTTCTCCACCGGTGCCGCAGTCTGGTCGGCAAGCGCCGAGAGCAGCCACTCGTCCTCGGCAAAGCCGTTGAGATCATCCGCGTCGCCCTTCGGGCGCACGACCGCGAGCAGCCCGGTCACCTTTCCGCCAACCACGAGCGGCACGCCGATGAATCCATCGGGCGAGCCCGCGCCGAGCAGTCCGGTGAGACGCGTGATCAGCGATTCATCGAATGACTCGCGGAAGCGCTCGACGACGTCGGCACTCACGCCATACGCGGCGCGCACGCGCAGCAGCCCCTCCTCGTCCGTGAGCATCAGGATCGCCTTTTCGGCCCCGAGCATTTCCGCGGCCTGATCCGTCGCGAGGCGGAGAATGTCCTTGAGCGAGCTCGCGTACGTGAAGGCGCGACTGACATCGGTGAGGCGGTGCGCGCGACTCTCGCGCGAGCGATTTACGGAGTCAACGCGCTCGAGCGTGCTCATGATACGCGCGCGCCGCCCGCGCTGATGTCGAGCTGACGCACCACTGGATCATGCGCGGAGTTGCGCGTCTTGATCACGCGAATGGTGCGGCGCGTGCGCTCCTCTCCACCGAGCGAGATGGCGAGCACGTTGTCAGACATGTAGCTGAAGCGCTGCTCGCTGCGATCGAGCCCGCTCGGGGTCGAGCTGCCGGACTCGAACGTCAGCAGGCTCGTCACGCCGCTCACCGCGAAATGCTGCACGAGTGAATAGAGATAGTCGTGCAGCCGCTGCGGATCGCCCGCGGCCGTTGCGAGATCCCCCACCGCATCGATCACGACACGGCGAATTGCTCCGCCCTTGAGGCGATCGAAGATTCCTATGACGATGCTGTCGATCTGCAACTCGACCGGTGACGCGTACAGAAACTCGAGGCCACCAGTTTTCATCGCGGAAGCATCGCCGCCGAGAATGGAGAACGAGCGCGCGAGTTGCGCCGGATTCTCCTGAAAGTTCACGTATAGCGTCGGCTCATTCTTCGCGAGCCCCTCGAGCGCAAAGTGCATCGCGACCGTCGTCTTCCCCGAGCCGGTTGGCCCAACGAGGAGCGTCGTAGTACCCGCCCAGACTCCGCCGTCGAGCATCGCGTCGAGCCCTGCGACGCCGAGCGAGCTGCGATCGGCGCGTGGCGTGTACGTCGTGGCGACGCGCGGAGATACGAGGCGCGGGAAGAGCTGAATTCCATCATCCGTGATGACGAACGCGTGCTGCCCTTCCCGGTACGACGAACCACGCAGCTTGAGCACGCGAAGAAAACGCTCATCGCGCGTGCTGCGCGGCTGACGCGCGAGCTGAATGATCGAGTCGCTCACGGCGAACTCGGGATAGCGCTGAATGTCGTCGGCGGTGTACTCGCCGAGTAGCAGCGTGGTCGTGTCGTATGCGGATAGAAGTCCGGCGAGCTCGGAGATCATCCCGCGCGTCTCCGGAATCGATGACGCGAGATCGTGGATCGCGCGGAACGAGTCGATGATGATGATCTTCGGCGAGACGTTCTTGATCAGCTCCGTGAGCCACGGCACGAGCGCCGCGCGGCCGTCGCTCGCGAGAAGGGGACCGATGTCCTCGTATTGAATGTCGGTGCCGAGCCGGTCTGCGTCGAAGTATGAGAAGCGCTGAACGTAGCTCACCATCTTCGACATCGGCTCGGAGAGCGTGCTCACATATACGATCGGCCGACCGCCGCCGGCATTCGCGAAAAGCAGCTGTTCGGCAAAGATCGTCTTGCCCGTACCGGGCTCCCCCATCACGATGTTGATCGAGTTCGACGGGAGGCCGCCGCCGAGAACGAAGTCTGCCTGCGGATTGCCGGTGGTGATACGCGCGAATGTCCCTGTGTGATTCCCGTTGGAGGCGATCACGCGAGATCCGCCGAGGGCGATGACACGGCGCGCTGGTCGAGCAGAGAGCGCACCGTGTCGACGAGGCGTTGCTCGGAGAGCGGCTTCATGAGGAAGGCGTCGGCGCCGGCCTCGCGTGCACGGGTGGCGGCGGCGAGGATACTAAAGACGAGCACGACGGTGTCTTTCATCGTCGCCTCTTTGCGTATTGCGCGGCAGAGCGCCAGCCCATCGAGCTTTGGCACCAGGACCTCGGTAATGATGATGTCGGGCTTCATCTCGCGCGCCATTTCGAGCGCGGCGACACCATCAGCGGCAAACTCTACGCCGAAACCTGCTTCGTTGAGAAAGAAAGCTTCGAGTGCGCGGATGTGCGGGTCGCGCTCGACCACCAGAATGATCGCGTGCTTACCGCTTGGCGCAGACTGACTATTCATTCGGCCCGTAGCGAGTGCCGAGGAGCAGTACGTCTCAAACCGACTCCGACGATGAACAACGAGGAGCGACCCGGAGCGACCGGGAACTGCGCGGAGGAAGAATCCAGCGCCGCGGAACGCAAATACTGCACATGTTTGCTGGCGATGCGTAGTACGCAGTACCGTACAATATCATACAATCGCCGCCGCTTCGAGTCGGATTCTTCCTACATTCTACTCGTCTCGGCCATCAAATGTTAGCCAGAACAAGGTGACACCGGGATTACGAAGCGCCGATTCGTAGGCTGCGGCGAAGGCCTTCGCGGAGTACGTGCCGTCGAGGCGCAGACCGGTCGCGCGCGCGAGCAACGCGGTCGAGACATCCGCAGCGCCAAGCGCGCGGCCGTACGCGCCGGCGTACACCGAATGAATGATCTCGACGCGCGATGCCTCGACTTTCGCTAGCGACGCGCCGGTCGCTCGCTCGATGAAACGTCGCGCACGCTCCGCGAGCGAGAGCACGCGCATGCGTCCGGCAGCGATGCGCGGAGCGACACGCGCGCCGGCGACGACGATGTCGAGCTTCGCGATCGCAAGGCCGAGCGCGAGGCCGGCCGCGGTGCCGCCGCTGCCGATGGGGAGCACGACGCGCTTGGGGACCGGGAGCTCGCCGCGCGCGATCTGCTCGGCGAGCTCGAGCGCGGCATTGACGTGGCCAAGCATGCCGAGCGGTGAGGTGCCGCCGGGCGGGATCCAGCGGACAGTTGGGCGGCGAGACAGATGGGCGCGGAGGAGTCCGCTAATCGGGCCGGGAAGTGTGTGCGTGCGAGCGGTGATCGCGCGCGCGCGAGCCTCCGTGGCGAGCGCCGACGGATTCATCTCGTGCTTCCATCGCACCGCGTGTGTGACGCCGCCGAGCGCGCGCACGTACGTCGCGGTGGTGAGGATGTGCGTAGAGCCCTCACCGCCGGCGGTGAGGACGGTGTCACCAGGCTTCAGATCGCCGAGCAGAAACTCGAGCGCGCGAACCTTGTTGCCGCCGAGCGGTGAGGCGGAGAGATCATCGCGCTTGATCCAGAGCTCGCCCCTTAGAGTCTCGTCGTGCAGGTCGAGGCGCTGGACGGGGGTGGGGAAGTCGCCGAGGGCGACGCGGGGGATGCGCGCGAGGGCGGGGAAGCGAAGGAGGAGCGGGAGCGAGGGCACGCGCGGGAAGATCGCGGAGGCAGCGCGCGCGCGCCATTGAGAGGATCAGCTAGCCGTCTCGCAACGGCCCGTCGTCGGGATCATCTTCTACCCCGATCTCATCCCCCAGCGCATCCTCGACGTACAGCATCTTGATCGGCACCATCACCGCGGCCAGCAGCGGCACCGCGATCATCAGCCCGAGAAAGCCGAAAAGGAGCGCCATTAGTCCCTGCGTCACGATCGTGAGCACCGGGGGAAGATCCATCCCGCCCTTCATGAGCATCGGGATGAGCAGGTGTCCCTCGAGCTGCTGGATCACGAGATATGCGACACCGACGTAGAGCGCCTTCTCCGGCGAATCGAGAAAGCCCATCGCGATCGCGGGCACGGCGCTCAGCACGGGGCCGATGGTCGGCACGAACTCGAGCAGCGCGGCAATGATCCCGAGCGCGAACGGCGCCTTCACGCCGAGCAGCAGCAGTGCAATCGTCGACACGACGCCGATCACGAGCATCGCTATCAGCTGAGTGACGAGCCACTTCCGCAGCTGCGACGCCATCGCACTCAGGACCTCGGCCATCCTCTTCCGCTTTCGCTTCGGAAAGAGGTGCAGAATCCCGTTGTGGTACGTGTCGGGATCCGCGCCGATGTAGAGTGACATCATCAGGATGAGCAGCAGCCCCGCGACCATCTCGACGGTCGACGTCAGGAACGGGAATAGATAGTGAGCGGCACCGAGGACGCGCTTCTCGATGTTGGTGCGCAGCGACGATGATTGTCCGCTTTCGTGTCCCTGCTTCGTAGTGTCGGCGACGGTTGCGGTTGCGGTGGCTGTCGCCGTCGCGCCCTTCGTATCTCTTGCGGGCGAGGACGTCTGGGCCGATTCAGCCGGAGGAGCGCTCTGCGTGCTGTCCGATCCCATCAGCGACGACATCAGCGCCGGGTGCTCGGTATTCAGCCACTTCTCGGCCCGCTCGACCGCGTTCGGAAGCTGTTCGCGCAGCTGCTTCCCCTGGTCGGCGATGGTAGGCGCGACGAAGGAGCCGAGCGTATACAGGATTGCGAGAAAGGTGATGACGACGAGCGCGGCACCGAGCCCGCGCGGCACCTTGTAACGAGCGAGCCGGTCGACGCCCGACGCCACCGCAATTCCGAAGAGCGTGCCGAGGAAGACGACGATGACGACCTGGTTCGCGACCCAGAGCAGCTTGAATATGATCAGGAGGCCGGCGACGATCGCGGCCGCGCGGAGAATGTCCGCGCTGCGCCAGGCGCCGCCCGACGGACGGCTGCGCGGCGCCGGCTTCTGTTTTGTGTCCTTCGGTGGAGTCATGTGTGCTCGTCAACGCAAGGGAAGGGCCGAGCACGCGCAACCCCTCGCGTTCGGTGACCCAGGATGAGAGCTTAGGATAACAGACTCGAAGAGCGAGGACATAGACGTGGCCGAAGGGCTGACCGTGCACGAAGCGCAGTACATCGACACAACACCCGCCGCCGATCGCTTTCTGGCCGCCGTGGAGCAGAGCAGCACCGTCGCAGTCGACACCGAAGGCGCCAGCTTCCACCGTTTCGTCGATCGGATCTACCTGCTGCAGATGAGCACGCGCGAGCTCACCGCGGTGCTCGATCCGCTGGCCATCGGCAAGCCCGCCGCTTTGGGCCGAATTCTCGAGAGCGACAGGATCGAGAAGGTCTTTCACGACGCCGATTACGATCTGCGTCTCCTGCATCAGGACTACGGCTGGAACACGCGCAAGCTGTTCGACACGCGCGTCGCGGCGCAGCTGCTGGGGATCCGCGCATTCGGTCTCGCGGCACTGCTCGAGCGGAGCTTCGGGCTCAAGCTCGACAAGAAGCATCAGCGCGCGGACTGGTCGATGCGACCGCTGCCAAAGGACATGCTCGACTACGCGTCGCAGGACACGATGTATCTGCTCGAGCTGCGCGACCGGCTCGCGGGGGAGCTCGAGACCGCGGGGCGCTGGAGCTGGGCGCAGGAGGAGTTCGAGCGCTCCGAGGGCACTCGCTGGGAGGCGCCCGACGGCGAGGACAACGGCTACATGCGCGTGAAAGGTGCACGCGACCTCGGCCGCCGCGAGCTCGCACTGTTTCGGGAGCTCGTGCGTTTTCGCGACGGGATCGCGCGGGAGCTCGATCGCGCGACGTTTCGGGTGGCGGGGAACGAGGCGCTGTTCGCAGTCGCGAAGGAGGCGCCGCGCTCGATGGAGGCGCTCACGGCGATCAAGGGCGTGCCGCGCGGGATCGCCGAGCGTCGCGGCGCCGAGATGCTCGCGGCGGTCAAGCGCGGGCTCGACGTGCCGGAAGATCAGCTCCCGAAATTTCCGCGCGCGCCGCGGTGGGATCGCGACGCGGACTTCGACACGCGCGTGAACGCGCTGCGCGCCGCGAGGGAGGAGGCGGCGCAGCAGCTCGGGCTCGATCCGGGGTTTCTGTGCGCGAGGGAGAAGCTAGAGACGATCGCGCGGAAGAAGCCGCATACGTTCGAGGAGCTCGCGGAGATTCCGGATCTCAGGAAGTGGCAGATCGAGGTACTGGGATCGGCGTTTCTGAAGGCGCTGGCGGCGTAGGCGCCATCGTGCGAGTGCGCGTCTTGCTCGCGGTTCTCGCTTTCTCCGTGCTGGCGCTCGCCTACTTCGTGCAAATCAGGATCATCGCGCGCATGATCGCACAGCTGCAGCGCGATCAACCGTCCCGAGACTTTCAGTGGCCTGGCGGAGCGCAGATCCTCCAGCGACGCGAGCGCGCCGTCGCGCGCGCGTATCATGCTTCCCATCCGCGCGGAGCGCTCTACGGCTACTGGATGCTCACGAACGTCGTCGGTGGAGTCGCGCTGCTCACCTGGCTCGCGATCGCGGTGACCCTCCCCGACTGATCGGGCCCTAGAATCCCATGTACGCGCGAATCCTCGGCTCGATCCGGTCCGGACTCCACATCGGATCCCACACGAGATTCACCGCCACATCCTCCACCCCGTCCAGCGATCGCACCTGCTGCTCGGCCGCCGTCATGATCTCGGGGCCCGACGGGCAGCCGGGGGACGTGAGGCTCATGTCGATCGAGACCTTGGGACCATCCACCGCGATCGTGTAGACGAGGCCCAGGTCGACGATGTTGAGGTTGAGATCGGGGTCCTTCACGCGGCGCAGCGCGGCGCGGACGACGTCCTCGTCGAGCGCGGAGGCGGAGGTTGCGGGAGCTTCTGAGGCGGGCGCCGGAGCGGTTTCGCTCTCGGGCGCTGCGGCGGGCATGTCGGTCATCGGGACTCCTTGTTCCGTTCCGAAAGGTCGCCCGAATCAAAGCTTCAAACAAGCGCACTTGCAGCCATGACTACCTTCAGGATGACCCAGGAGAGTAGCCATGTCGGATCGAGTGTTGCCAGCCGTCATCGTATCGTCAGCCGCGACGGCCGCCGTGTGCGTCACCGGCCTCATGATCGGTGTGAGTCTCGTCGCAGGAGCGGATAAAGTCACCGCGGAGGGAGTGGGCCACGGTGCGCTCTATTTCTTCTTCTTCGGCTGGCCGATAGCGATGCTCGTGACGCTCGCTGTCGCGCGAGGATCGAGCCATGCGCCGCTCGCATGGCGGCCGGTGGGCGCGCTTGCCGTGTGCGCGTGGGCGATGATCGCCGGCGCGATCGCGCTACCGCTCGTGTGGATGCTGTTTTGGGCGCCGAGCCATGCGCCGTGGCAGATGGCGCTCATCGGTGCGATATCGGGGTTGGCGGGCGGCGCGTGTTACTGGCTCATCTCTCAGCCGGGTCGCGGCTGAGGGGAGCGACTGCCGGGGCTAGGCGGCCTTCTTCTTGTGCGTCGCAGACTTCTTCGACGCCGCGGCCTTGCTATGGGACTTGCTCGACTTCTTCGACTTCTTCGACTTCGCGCTCGAGTCGCGCTTGTGGTGCGTGTTGCGCCTCGCGTGGCGATCGCGGCGATTCCATCCCTTCGCCGCATCGGAGCGGAACGACGCCGGCATCGCGATGGTCTGCGAGGGATCGTCCGTCACCGCGATCGCGGCCGCGTCGGTGAGATCCGCGCGCACATCGGCTATCACCTTGGCCGGCTGACGCGCCCGGGCGGCATGCACGCGATTGGTCAGCAGAATCACGAACATCTCGCGGTCGGGGTCGATCCAGAGTGACGTGCCCGTGTAGCCGACATGGCCGAACGAGCCCTCGCTCATGAAGCGGCCGGAGCCCCACTGGCCATCGGCCATCGCCCAACCCAGCGCGCGGCTGCCAGCGGCGCGCGTGGTGAAGAGCTTGACCGTGGAGTCGCCTACGATGCGGACGCCCTTGTACTCGCCGCCCTCGAGAATCATCTGCGCGAAGATCGACAGATCGCTCGCGGTGCTGAACAGCCCGGCGTGACCGGCGACGCCGCCCAGCGCGTAGGCGTTCTCGTCGTGCACCTCGCCCTGCAGTGGATAGCCGCGCGGCGGGGACACTTCGGTTGGCGCGACGCGTGACTTTACCGAGTCCGCCGGCTTGAAGAACGTGTTCACCATTCCGAGCGGCGCGAACACGCGCTCGTGCAGGAAGACATCGAGCCCCTGACCGGTGACGCGCTCGACCATCATGCCGAGGGTGATGGCACCGAGGTCGGAGTAGATGTAGCACTGGCCGGGCTTGCACTCGAGCGGCGCTTCGAGCACGACCTGGCGCGCTTCCGCCGGCGAGTGCGCTATCCGCCAGAGGTCGCGATCGGCCGGAAGACCCGAGCGATGCTCGAGCAGCTGGCGAACGGTGACCGAGTCTTTATAACCGCCCGTGAATTCCGGGAGGTACGTGACGACGGGCGCATCGAGCTTGATGCGCCCTTCGTCGTAGAGGATCATGACGGCGGTGGTGGTGCCGATGACTTTCGTGAGCGACGCGAGGTCGTAGATGGTCTCGGTGGCGGAAACGTGGGAGCTGGATGCTGCCCAGTCGACGCGGCCGAATCCTTTCTCCCAGACGGCGTTGCCCTTGCGGCCCACGACGACAGCTGCGCCCGGAAATCCGCCCGCCTTGATGCCACGGGTGACCACGCGATCGATCGTCTCGAGTCGCTTCGCCGACATACCGACGGTGGCGGGTGCCGCAACGGGCAGCCCTCCATCGGAAGCGGCGATCGAAGCGACAGCGGCGATCAGCGTAAGCAGCACTCGAGGACCTCAGTTGAAAAACGAAGGTGTGCCGGCAGCTCCAGAGGGGCCGCAGGAACACTTTAACAGCTTACTGAGAATCGGGGCGGGATGTTCCAGCGATTCGCTGCGAACCGGCACATAATAGTCCAATCCCCTCTATTGGCAAGACGAGGACCGGAGAGTGCCGTCACTCTATAGAGCTGTAATGTTTTGCGCCAGCGGCGTGATGATGAATTCCGGAGCCAGCAGCGAGCGGTGAATCGCGATGGCGGCCCTCGCTCCACCGGCCGCAGCGCCCAACGCGATCTGCGCTCCGGGCACCAGGTCGCCCGCCGCGTAGACGTTCTCCACACTCGTGTGATGGTGCTCGTCGATGATTACGAACCCTTCATCGTTGCGCTCGCACCCCAGCCGTTGCGCGAGGTCGTCGGCGGGGTAGTGGCCCATCTGGAAAAACAGCCGATCGCAGTCGAGGGTCATCCCGCCTTCGAGCTCGAGCGCATCGAGCATGCGATCGGTGTGCTTCGCGCACGTTATGCGCTCGGTGAGCACCGGGATGTTGAGCGCGTCGAGCTGCGCGAGCAGGGGCTCGGTGAGCTCGGGGTCAGCGCCGTTCGTGCAGACGACGAGCTCGCGCGTCCAGGTGGCGAGTGCGAGCGCGAGCCCCACCGCGCGCCGTCCGACGCCGACGACGACGGTCTTCTTTCCGCGCGTCTCGTGACCGTCGCAGTCGGGGCAGTGGTACGCGCTCGCGCCGTAGATGCGCTCGAGCCCCGGGATCTCGGGCCAGACGTCGCGCACACCGAAGGCGAGGAGGATTCGCTTCGCCTCGTACGCGACTCCACTTTCGAGGACGACGCGGTAGTCGCCGCTGGTCTGTCGGGCGATCGTCTCGACGCAGCCGTCGATCAGCTCCGCACCCTGCCGCCGCGCCTCATCGCGCCCCCTGCCGCGAAGCTCGGCCGGCGTCACATCCGGGAGGCCGAGATAGCCGTTGACGCCGCGCGTCTGCCAGTTGCGCGGATCGCCGGAGTCGACGAGGACGACGCGATGGAGATAGCGGCCGAGCCACATGGCGGCGGTGAGGCCGGCGGGGCCGCCGCCGATTATGGCAACGTCGTAAGGGGCCACGTCGTTGATCGACATGGCAAAAGCTTACAACGAATTTTTGGGTGGAGCGAAATTACTTGACGGAGCCCGGCGGAAGCGAGTAGAGCAGCTTCATCGTCGCGCGGTCGGCTTCGCTCAGATCACGCACACGAACTCGCGCCGTCATGATGTTGGCGGTGTCGGCGGTGTGGTCGAGGCCGAGGAGGTGACCGACTTCGTGCAGGGCGATCGCGCGCACGGCCTTCGAGTCGAGAAGCTCGCCGGCGTTGTGGTGCAGCGCCAGCGTGATGTTCGCCGTGACGATCCACCACTTTCCGTCGCGCGCCCAGATCGTCTTGCCGGAAATTGGCGAGTCGAAGTGATCGATCCAGCTGACGTGAACGTCGGCGTCGGTGGAGTCGCGAACGAAGGTGAACTTGACCGGGATGCCGAGATTCGCCCACTGGTCGAAGGCGTCGCGGACGCGCTCGGGGTAGGAGGGATCCCAGCCGGCGATCTCCGGACCGCTCCCGACCCACACGCGTACCGGCGTCGTAAGGCGCTCGGGCCAGCGTGCGAGCGCAGAGTCGCGCTCGCCAAGAATCTCGCCGATGTAGGTGCCGTTCTCGCCGAGCTGGATGCGGCGGCGGATGTCGATGACGTCGCGCGTCTTCATGTCGACGTCGTAGTCGAGCGTGGAGTTGTCATCCGAGCTTTCGCCGATCGATGCCGCGCTCTCCATGGTGTGGCTCGCGCTGTGCTTCTTATGCACGCGCGACGCCGGTGCCAGCGATGCCGCCTGCGTCGTGGCGGTGATCGCCCGCGTGTGCATCGCCTGCACGGCAACGAAGCCGAGCACAGGCAGCAGCAGCATCACCGGGATGAGATCGGAGCGCTTCATCGCGAGACGATCGGTGAGACAACAAAAGTGTTTGGCATCGTGGGTAAGACGAGCGAAATATTCCAAGGGAACGGGTGCATCGGTCTGTTACACCGGCATGGACAGGAGGGCCGAAATTCCCGCGTGGTTCTTAGTCGTTTCTGAATATTCCTGGGGCGTAGAGCGCCTACGGAACGCCGCAATTCAACGGAGTGATGGAATGGAGAAAGCGCGTGATGTCGCTGTAATCGTCGGGAGCCTGAGGAAGGAATCGTTGACGCGGAAGGTGGCGATGGCGATGAAGAAGATCGCGCCGCCATCGCTGGCGCTCGACATCGTCGAGATAGGCGATCTGCGGATGTACAATCAGGATCTCGAGACAGATTCTCCGCCGAAGGAGTGGACGACCTTTCGGGAGCGGATCAAACGTGCGGATGCGCTGCTGTTTGCAACTCCGGAGTACAACCGGTCGGTGCCGGGGTGCATCAAGAACGCGGTGGATGTGGGATCACGTCCGGGCGGACATGGCGTGTTCAGTGGAAAGCCGGGCGCCATCGTGAGCGTCACGCCGTACGGACTCGGAGCGTTTGGCGCAAACCATCATCTGCGTCAGGCGCTGGTGTACGTGAACGTGCTCGCGATGGCGCAGCCGGAGGCGTACATCTCGCAGGCGGGCGAGCTGGTGGACGCGGATTTCAACATCGTGAAGGAGGACAGCAGGAAATTCTTCGCAACGTTCCTCGACGCCTTCGCGAAGTGGATCGAGACGATGGTCAAGCGCTAGCGGTCTCTCGAGGGTGTAGCTGCCGAGAAAAGGCTCGGCATCACCCGCCGGATGCTCGACGACCGAGGTGGGTGCAATTCCTCGAGCTCCCGGGAGCTCGCGGCTTCGACAGCACTCCTAGCTGACGCGTGACGGCGGCGAGACGTCGATCGGTCCTTCCGATCCCATCGCGACGTCTTGCCCCGGCTCGACTGCAGAGTCGCGCAGCCACATGAACATCCGTGCAGCGGCGATCATCGCTGAAAGCGAGCACGAATGGCATCAACCATTCGAGTAGAAATGCGGCACCGGCGCCGATTCCGAAACCGTACGCCGGAGTCGTGGCTCCGAAGTTTCCCACGGGACCGAGGATCGATCCCAGAATCGCCGAAGCCCCAATCGCGCCGGTGCATTGGGCTGCAACGTAGATCGGCGCCTCCTTCGCCGGGAAGCGTCGCACCGTGACGAATGCGATCGTCACTGCGGGATCGATGTGGGCGCCGGAGAGATGACCGAACGCGAGGATCACGGCCGTGACCACGAAGGCAAAGGCGAGTGCGATGCCTGGATTCGTCACGGCGCCATGCGTGGCCCCGTTGACCATCACAGCACCCGGTCCCACGAGAACGAGAAGGAACGTCCCCACCGCCTCGGCAAGGGCGCGTCGTCCGAGTGAATACTGACTACGCATTCGCTCGACAGGGTGACGGCGTACGCACCTATGCCTCGGTCTTTGCGGCGTCCTGAGCTTCGGTCAGGGGGCACCGATCGCGCCGATTCGCTTTTCCTGAGCGCGACGTTCGAGAATCTCGAGTGGGAGCGCGAGCAGCAGGTCGATGCGCCGTGCGAGAAGCAGAGCCGTCAGGCGAAAGGCCTCCCGCTTCCTGAAATCCTCTCCTGTGACATCCGCCGGATCGGGCATTCCCCAATGTGCGAACACCGGCTGGCCCGGGAAGACCGGGCAACTCTCCTTCGCATTGTCGCATACCGTGATGACGAAGTCCCAGTGCACGTTTTCCAGGGCATCGATGGTCTTAGGCGCGTGGCCGGTCCAATCGATGCCGCGCTCCCGCAGTGCTTCCGCGGCGAATGGATTCACGGCCGGAGCGGGCCGAACCCCGGCGCTTCCCACTCGGAACCGCCCCTTGCTGCGCGTGGAGAGCAATGCCTCGGCGATCTGGCTTCGTGCCGAGTTGCCGGTGCAGAGGAAAAGGACGCTTAACGCGCGGAGTGACAGGCGCATTACCGTGGCGGATGCCGGGCACGCGCTCACGAACTCCGTTGTTTCGCGAATCGCCTGCGGGACGTGCTCACGCGTCGTCTGAACGAAGCCGAAGCTCGGGAAGTACCGCTCGGCCGTCGTCGTCAGCAGGTAGAGCGAGTCGAGTCCGCGAGACTTCGCGTCCGCGATGATCCGCTCGACGAGTCGACGGCCGAGTCCTCGTCCGGTCCAGTCGGACGCAACCGCAGTCGAGCGTAACAGGGCGTGATCACCGCAGAGCTCGAGTCCAACGACGCCTACGATGCGGTGGCTGCTCTCGGCCAGCACGAATCCGCCGATCGCTTTGGTGACACCGGCGGTAGGGAGGCCGGACGCTGCCAGCAGCTCTTTTACCGCAGGGAGATCGGCATCGGTCGCTGGTCGAAGGATGACATCCGCGGACGCGACATTGGTGGCCATGACTACCTCTTGGTAGCCGGCGACGTTGGAGCGGTCAAGCTCATGGGCAGCATTCGGGGCCACAGCAAACTTTCGCGGCCCGAATGTCATTCGTATCCGGCTTCGTGGCGCGAACGAAGGCGCTCATGAACTTTCCGTCGATTTCCTGCGCGAGTCCGTTTGTGTCGAGTCCGGACGATGCCAGAAAGGTCGTCGCGTCTTCGGCGGAGTAGAATCGCGTGGGCTCGAAGCTGGAATCCACGAAGCCCGCGTCGGTGAGCAGTTGCTCGAACTCCGACTCCTCGAGCGCGCCGGCAACACAGCCCACCCAAAGCTCCATGCTCTTTCGGATATTCTCCGGCACATGGCCTCGTACAACGACGTCGCTCACCGCAAAGCGGCCGCCCGGCTTCAGAACGCGAAATGCCTCCGCGAGAACGCGGCGCTTGTCACCGGAAAGGTTGATGACGCAGTTGCTGATGATGACGTGGACTGAATTGTCGGGCAGCGGGATCGCCTCGATCTCTCCCTTGAGGAACTCGACATTCTCGACGCCCGCATCGCGCTGATTTCGGCGTGCCAGCTCGAGCATGCTGTCGGTCATGTCGACGCCGTACGCGTGCCCCGTCGGGCCCACACGGCGAGCGGAGAGGAGGACGTCGATTCCGCCGCCGGAGCCAAGATCGAGGACCGTTTCGCCCGGCTTCAGATCCGCGAGAAAGGTCGGGTTGCCGCAGCCGAGCGAGGCGAGGAGTGCGGCCTCGGGCAGCTGGTCGCTCTCGCCGTTGACGTAGAGATTCGAGGTGATCGGGTCGACCGTCCCATCGAAGGCGGCGCCGCCGCAGCACGCGTTGATGGTGCCGGGCGCCGGCGCGCAGCAGGCCCCGGCATTGGCGTCGGACTGCTTCACGGTGTCGAGCACCCGGCGGGCGGCTTCGCCGTACTTCTGTCGCACCATCTGCGACATCTCCGAATCATTCGTCATTTGTGTGTCCTCGGTTCAATCAAGAATTGTTGATATATGGCGTAAACGTCGAATCTGTTTGCATCCGTATCAGCAGCAGCGGCCGGTGACGCGCAGCTCGCGGCGCTTCGCGGAGGATTGCAGCGAGACGACGATGTCGTGGAGCTCGACGAGCGTATCCGGTACGAGCGCGTAGTACGACCATCGCCCTTCCTTCCGATCGGTGACGAGCCCCGCGTCTTTCAGAACGCGCAGATGAAAGGAGAGGCGAGACTGCGCCGCGTCGAGCGCGTCGGTGAGCTCACATACGCAGCGCTCGCCTCCGCGCAGCTTCTCGATGATTTCGAGTCGCGTCGCGTCGGACAGCGCGTGGAAGAGCGCGGCGGCGGCGGCGGGATTGGCGGTGAGTGTCTGCGCGCTCATGGGAAGAATGTTATATCAACGGATGTTGATTAGTCAAGTCTCAATTGCGCGATGTCGGACGTACACATCATTCTCGATCTTCAACTACTTTGGGGCATGACATCCAGAACGCTCGATCGCGCGAAGCTGCCACGCTCGGTCATTGCCATGTTGGCAACAATCTTCAGCATCGCGTGCGCCTCGAAGGGCACGACCGCGCTCGCCGGCACGCCGGCGCCGGCGACCACGGGCGTCGCGATGAACGTCGCGCCGCTCGACTCCGCGAATTCGGGAATCGCCACGTTGGTCTCACGCCTCGAGCTCGAGAAGTACAAGGCGACGATCAAGGGACTCACGCAGTTCGGAGACCGGAGGCAGGGCACCGATCGCAATCGTGCTGCCGTCGACTGGATCGAGGCGCAGCTCAACTCCTACGGCTGTACGCCGACCGCGCGCATCACCTACACGTACTCGGAGCCGCCCCCGCGCGGCCCGCGCCCGCCACTCGATTCCGCCGCGCGCGCACGCGCGGAGCGCAATGCGGTTGGCGGCGGACGCAATCGCGGAAAGCGCACAGCCACCGGCGTGAACTCCGACTCGACGCTCCAGCCCGACAACAAGCTCCGCGCGCTCGACACGCCGCAGAGCGTGGATGGGCAGCGGCAGGAGGTCTACTGCACCAAGGTCGGCTCGACGCATCCGGAGGAGATGTACCTAGTCGGCGGCCACATGGATGGCATCGGCTGGGGCGAGGCCGCGAACGACGACGGCTCGGGTACTGCGCTCGTAATGGAGCTCGCGCGCATCCTCAGCTCGTCCGACGTGCGCACCGACCGCTCGATCCGCTTCATCCTCTGGAACAACGAGGAGACGGGGCTCGATGGTGCGAAGGCATACGTCGCGCAGCGGCAGGCGCTGCAGGGAATCGAGTCGCCGAAGGGATCCGGCAAATATCCCGAGCCCAGGTGGCTCGGCATGGTCCAGCACGACATGATGATGTTCGACCATGGGATGCCGAACGCCGACGGCTCGATGCGGAAGGAACAGCGCGCCGAGGCGGATGTGAACATCGAGTTTCAGTCGAAGTCGAAGTTCGGGGTGGAAGCCGAGAAGCTCGCGTGGGCGTTCGCGAACGCAAACGATATTTACGCCACCGATTATCCGGCGCAGGTGGGGCGGCACATGACGAACACGGACTCGTCGCCGTTCATGGACGTGATCCCCGCGATCAGCCTGCGTGAGAACGAGCGCGGCACGCAGATCGGGAGCGGGTGGGATCCGCAGTGGCACCAGCCAACCGACCTCTACGCCTTCTACACGGACAAGGATTTCCGTCTTGGGCTGAACGCCGCGCAGACGACGCTGGGCGCCATTGCGACGCTTGTCGGCGCACAGTTGGTGACCAGAGCTCCTTAGAGGCAACCGGGAAGGAGTCTTCGCGATTGGGTTCACAGGCTCCAAAGGGACTTGGCGAGTCGAGAGATTCAACCCGAACCCCTCTCGAATTGTATGGCGGACGTGGAGTCCAAGCCGGGGAAAGAAGCGGGCGCCCAGATGCCGCAGCCGTCGGCGGGGATTGATTTGATATTGTCTGTTATGACGTGTAATGTTCGAGCATGGCAAAACATCTTGTCGAAGAGATCAAGCAGACGAAGCCGTTCGAGCGGCCGAGTGATGAGGCGCTGCTGTCGATAGTCCGGACGGCGTCGGTTCTCGAGCACGCGACGAACGAGCTGCTGCGCCCATTCGGGCTCACCACGACGCAGTACAACGTGCTGCGCATTTTGCGTGGTGCGGGCGCGGCCGGGCTGTGCGGCAAGGAGATCGGCGAGCGCATGGTGTCCAGGGTTCCCGACGTGTCCAGGCTGCTGGATCGCATGGAGAGCATGGAGCTGATCGGGAAGGAGCGTGACGCGACCGATCGACGGCACATCACAGCGCGGCTTACGTTGAAAGGCCGGCGGCTGCTCGAGGAGGCGACGACGCCCGAGTTCATCGCTTTCGGGCGGGACCGAATGGCGCGGCTATCGGCGCGAACGATTGAGGCCGTCAACGAGGCCCTGGCGGTGATTCGCGAAACTCCGTAAACTTTTGTCGTCCCGATGAGTTGTTATAACAGGTAATCTAACTCCAGCACGATAATGCGAATGAACACCACATTTTTGGATCTCGCGACGGTCAGCGTGGGACTTCTGATCGCGCGCCTCGTCGTCGGACTTCTCATGGCCGCGCACGGCTCGCAGAAGTTCCTCGGCTGGTTCGGCGGGCACGGCATCGCCGGCACCGCCGGCTTCCTCATCGGCTTCCTCGGCGGCGTGGGTAACCTGCTCGCGCGTCGTCCGCCGATGGTCGCAGCCTGAAGCACGAGAGACAA
>JACCWE010000036.1 GCA_013697785.1 Gemmatimonadaceae bacterium | reverse complement strand
GCCCTGTCCGCACTTACCCTCGACCACACCTGATGTCGCACACTGATGCCATGGTCGTCATGACCACGGTCGCCAGCGCCGATGAAGCGGTCACGCTCATCAAGACGCTGCTGGAACGACGCCTGATCGCCTGCGGACAGATCGTGCCCGGCGTTCGCTCCCTTTACCGCTGGAACGGCAAGATCGCCGACGAAAGCGAGGTGATCGTCTACCTCAAGACGCGTGCGGCGCGACTCGATTCGCTCGAGGTTGCGTTCGCCGAGCTGCACCCGTACAAGGTGCCCGAGCTCCTCGCCCTTCCCGTTACGGGCGGCCTCTCCAAATACCTCGGCTGGATCACGGCCGAAACGTCGCTGGCGCTCGCGTGACCACGCGGGAGTCGATCGGCGCGGGGATCATCTTCCTCTGGCTCGTCGGGCTCGCATTGCTCGCGCGCCGAGAGCTGTTCGTCGGAGAGCCCGAGCAGATGGCTGAAGCCGCGCTCCTCGTGGTGCCGGGCTCGGCGTACTACGAGGTGATGAACGGCGATACGCGCGTCGGCTGGGCGTCGTCGTCGATCGATACGAGCCTCACCGGGATCAGCGTGCGCGATGTGCTCGTCATCGAGCCTCCCGATTCCGGAGCCAGGGACCGGATCGCGGCGCGCGCGCGCGTGACGCTCACACCCGGGCTTCGCCTCACTGGCTTCACCTTCGAGCTCGGCGGCGATCACGGGCCGTACAAGGTGAGCGGGAAGATGGGCCAGGACACGCTTCTCCAGCTCATTACCAACGCGGGAAAGGCGCGCGCCGACACCGAATCGGTGACGGTGCGCCGTTCGGTGTTCTGGCCGACGACCGTTCCACTCGCGCTCGCACTCGCCGCACGGCCGAAGGTCGGTCGCGTCTACAAGTATCCGATCTACGATCCGACCACGGGCACGCCGGAAGAGATTCAGCTGACGGTGGGCGCCGAGTCGCTGTTCGTGATTCCCGACAGCGCGAAGATGGACGATGCGCACCGCTCGTGGATCGTCGCGCACGAGGACACGGTGCGCGGCTGGCGGCTCGATCCGCAGGGCTCGACGATCGTGAGCGGCTGGATCGACGAGCGCGGCCGCGCGATTCAGACGACACCGCTGGGCACGTTCACGCTGAAGCGCACGGCCTACGAGCTGGCGTTTCTGAACTGGACGCTCGAGGCGAAGCAGAGCGCCGCCGCGAAGAAAGCGCTACACACTCCGACAACTCGTTGAACACATGATCCAGCTGAAAGGGTTGACCAAGAGGTACGGCACCTTCACCGCCGTAGACGCGATCAATCTCGAGGTGCCGCACGGGCAGCTCTTCGGATTTCTCGGCCCCAACGGCGCTGGGAAGACGACGACGCTGCGCATGATCGCGGGGATTCTGAAGCCGACGGCGGGCACAGTGCACATCAACGGCATCGATGTAGCCAAGGATCCGATCGCCGCGAAGGCGGTGCTCGGCTACATCCCCGACCGACCCTTCATCTACGAGAAGCTCACGGGCGCGGAGTTTCTGCGCTTCGTCGCCGGCTTGTACGGGCAGGATGGGCCAGTCATCGAGCGCCGCATGACGGAGCTGCTCACACTGTTCGATCTGATCGAGTGGCGCGATGAGCTCGTGGAGAGCTACAGCCACGGCATGCGACAGAAGCTCATCATCTCGAGCGCGTTTCTGCACAAGCCGAAGGTGATCGTCGTCGACGAGCCCATGGTCGGGCTCGATCCGAAGGCTGCGCGCATTCTCAAGGATCTCTTTCGCGAGTACACGAGGCGCGGACACACCATCATGATGTCGACGCACACGCTCGAAGTCGCGGAGACGGTGTGCGATCGCGTCGCGATCATCCAGGGCGGACGCATCCGCGCGGCGGGAACGATGGACGAGCTGTACGAGAGCGTCGGCGCAGGAGCGAAGGGGCTCGAGGAGCTGTTCCTGCGCCTTACCGGCGAGAACGCTGCGCGCGAGCTGGTCGAGGTTCTCGATGCCTGAGGGCACCACCGGCCCGCGGCGCATGAGCGCCGAGGTTACGGGGCCGCGTCGCACGACTGGGCGGCAGGCGATCATCACGGTGATCGAAGGGACGACCGATCCGGCGCAGCGCGGGAAGAAGCCGAATCCGTCGTACAATCATCTGCTTCGGCCGAAGGTGCTGACGGCGGTGAGCCGCGCGTCGCGCTCCGGCGAGAAGAGCCATGGATGGCGCTGGACCATCGTCGCCATGATCGGGCTCCTGTTCTGGAGCTTCGTGCTCTTCGTGCTGACGCGCGTGCTCACGGTGTTCCGCAGCACGCCGGAGATCGGAGCGCTGCTCGCCGGAAAGGTGCTGGGGCTGGTCTTCATCAGCTTCTTCATGATTCTGCTGCTGTCGAACATCATCACCGCTCTATCGACGTTCTTTCTCGCGAAGGATCTCGAGCTGCTCGTATCCGCGCCCGTGAACTGGCTCACGCTCTATTGCGCCAAGCTCACGGAGTCGATGCTGCACTCGAGCTGGATGATCGCGCTCATGGCCGTGCCGATCTTCGCGGCGTACGGATGGGTGTATCGCGGCGGGCTGATGTTTCCGTTCGTCGCAGTCGCGACGTTCATCCCGTTTCTGATCATCCCCGCCGTCGCAGGCGCGGCGATCGTGATCATCCTGGTGAACGCATTTCCCGCGCGGCGCACGAAGGACATCCTGAGCATCGTCGCCGTGCTCACGGCGGCCGGCGTCGTGCTGCTCTTCCGGCTCATGCGCCCGGAGAAATTTGCGCGCCCGGAAGGACTGCAGTCGCTCGTCGACTTCATCGCACTCCTCCGTACCCCAACCGCGCCGTATCTCCCTAGTGAGTGGGTGCAGCGGACGATCATGTCGTCGCTCGAGGGAAACACGGACTGGCTCGCGCTCTATCTGCTGTGGACGACGGCGGGCGCCGCGCTCGTGATGGGCGCGCTGCTCCACCAGAAGCTCTACACGGCGGGGTTCACGAAGGCGCAGGAGAGCACGCAGCGGTGGGTGCGCGGGCGGATCGCGCGGCGCGCGGGGCACTTCCTGCTCCAGCCGTTCGGCATCCTGCGGCGCGAACTCGTGATGAAGGAGCTCCGCGTCTTTTTCCGCGACACAACGCAATGGTCGCAGCTGATTCTGCTCGCGGTGCTCGTGATCGTCTACGTCTTCAACGTGAAGTTCCTGCCGCTCTCCGGCGCGGGCATCACGACGTTTCTCGTCAACACGATTCCCTTTCTGAATCTCGGACTCGCGGGCTTCGTGCTCGCGTCGATCGCCGCGCGATTCATCTTCCCCGCGGTGAGCGTGGAAGGGCGCACGCTCTGGCTGCTCAAGTCGAGCCCATTGCCGATGCGATCGCTGCTCTGGTCCAAGTTCTGGATCGGAACGCTGCCGCTGCTCGTGCTCGCGGTTGGAATAGTCGGCGTGACCGACGCGATGCTGCAGGTGACGGAGTTCATCTTCTACGTCTCGATCTTCACGATCATGCTGCTGACGTTCGCGATCGCCGGACTCGCGCTTGGACTCGGCGCCGTCTTCCCGCAGTACGACACCGAGAACGCCGCGCAGATTCCGACGTCGTTCGGCGGTCTCGTATTCATGATGATCTCGGCGGGGCTCGTCGGCGGCGTGGTGCTGCTCGAGGCGCGGCCGGTGTACGGCTATCTCACGGCCGAGGCGTTCGGCACGACACCGAATCCGGTGGACATGTACTTCGGCTTCGGGCTGGCGATGCTACTGTGCCTCGCGTGCACCTTCATTCCGCTCAAGATCGCGCTGCACAGGCTGGAGCGACTCGAGCTGTAGGTGGCGTCGTCGAGTCCGCGAGGAACCAGCGAGTCGACGTAGCACATCACTGTTGGCGGCGCGCGTCCGCGCGGAATCTGGATGGGGTTTCGCCGAACGCTCGACGGAAGGCGGCCGTGAAATGACTATGGCTCGAAAACCCCAAGCGAAGCGCCAAGGCGGTGAGGTCGTTCGCATGCGGAAGCTCAATCATCGCACGCGACAATCGCAGCTGCGTCAGGTAGCGGTGCAACGTTACGCCCTCGACGCGTCCAAAAAGGTCTGTCAGGTACGTCGCTGAGACTCCAACTGCCTGCGCGACATCAGACAAACGAATCTGATCGCTCAGATGTGCGTGCAGAAATTCTTTCGATCGCTCCGTGAAGCGACGCGTCGCTCGGCTCGGCAGCGGACGGCCATCCGCACCTTGCAGCGCACCTCTCAGAAGCTCTACGGCCACTTCGTCGTCAGCAAGCGGGTCCGACCATCGCCGTCTTTTTGAATTGAGGAACTGCGCCACACGCCGCTGCAGTGCAGGATCGGCTCTCCGGCTACGTCGCCGAAAATGCGGGTGCTGCTTCAAGAGCGCAGGAGATGAACCGACCAACTCTGCGAGCACGTTGGGGTTCGGGGTGATGATCAGTTCCGCGTACGGCTCTGACTGTGGCTGGTGGACTCGAAACCCCTCCCCGCCAGCGACGAACAACACCTGATTCGCATCGCCGACGACATCCTCGTCGCCGACACGCCACACAAAGACTCCGCGATACGGCAAGCACACCTGGAATGCCGGGGAGTAGTCTTCGGATAGTTTAGTCGTGCGGACACCGACGCATCGAAAGTTTTCAAGCAAGGCTTCCGGCGAGCGCATCATCACGACGCGTGATGTGCCTTTTTCGGGTAGCCCACCAATCGCGGCGGACTCTGCATCGACTCCGTCATCTGCCGGTCTGATTACCAGGTTCACAAGTGACTACCTCAGAGTTTCGCAGCGGATCGCGCGAAGCAATCGGCGAAACTCCCCGAGTGACTCGAGCGACGGACCGAAGGATTGTGATAGCGGCGCGCACTGACGGGCGTATATGATAGCGAATGATCCGACTTCGCTCACATGTCCACGGTCCCTTTGGTGTTGGCGCCGTTTTCCAAGGCACCGCTCCTCAGTGGACGTGGAGCTTGTCGGCGATGCCAGCCGTTGAGGGGGTCGCGTACACGCCGGGGCGTGTACTTGTGTGGGAAACACGGACGCAAGCAGACGAGGGATTAAATGAAGGGCTACGTGGATTTGTATCTGTTACCGGTTCCGAAGAAGAACCTTGGCGCGTACCGACGTCAGGCACGACTCTTCGGAATGGTCGCGAGAGAGAACGGTGCGCTCAGCTACCGGGAGTTTATCGGCGAAGATCTCCGTCACTCAGGGACCGAGTCCTTGGCCAAAGCCGTGACGCTGGCAAGGGGTGAAGTACTAACAGCGGCGGTCGCGGAGTTCAGTTCGCGACGCCATCGGGATCGCGTCATGAAAAGGATGCTTGCGGACCCGCGGGTGCAGCGCATGATGGAACAAAAGCCGATAGCAAATATGAAGCAGATGCGCTACGGCGGATTTGAGACGCTGGTATCGGTATAAGAGTGATCAACGATTGTGTGCGCTCGCCTAGGCCGCGAGTGCCTCGCCGCAGCTCGCACAGAATTGCGCGCCGATCTCCGTGATCTGCGCCGAGCAGTGGAGACAGCTTCCCGCGAGAAAGAGCCCGCACGCGGAGCAGTAGATCGCGTCGGGCTCCGGACGCGGGCCGTGCACCGTGCATCCCTGCGCGCGGCGGCGGTACTGCAGGATCACCGCCTCCGCTGCATCGCCCTCGGAGCCCGCGAGCCCGGCCTCCTCATTTCTGAAGGCGGCGACGGCGTCGCGCGTGTACTTCGTCTTGAGCGCGGCGTAGTCGGCCTCGGAGAGCTTCCCCGTCTCGCGATCGAACTCGATCTCGCGCAGCGCCTGCACGGCCTCGACGCTCGGCGCCGCACCTTCAGGCTTCGAAGTGCGAGCGCGGCGTGTGCTTCCGGAGAGATCATCGAACAACGGGTAGAGCACGATCACCAGCGCGAGCACTGCGAGCAGCGCGCCAACTACCAGTGGCGTCACCTGTCGTCGTTGCGCACGAGGGCGTCGAGCTTCGCCTGCTCAGCGGGCGTCGCCTCCGCCACCTGCGGAGAGATCGCGGGCGCGAGCACAGGCGCGCGAAGGCGCTTGAGCACCACGAGCACGAGCGCGATCCCGGCAGAGAGCGCGACGAACGGTGTGATCCACGCCGCGAGATCGAAGCCCGACGACGGCGGCGCCATCAGCACGCGGTTGCCATACACATTCTTGAATGCCGCGATGATCTCGGGCCCGGAGTAGCCGCCCTCGACGAGCTGCATCACATCCCTGTGCATCGCGGGCGACACCTGACAGGAGAAGTCGGTGGTGCGACAGGTGTAGACGTCGAGATTGCACCCGCACTGGCAGTGAATGTGATGCTCGAGCTCGTCGCGCTGCGCCTGATTCATCACTGCCGCGCCCTTCGGCGGCAGGATCACAGACTTGAAGCGGTCGGCCTCCATCACCGTGTTCGCGGCGCCGGTATTCGCCTGCCCATCCTGCGCGCTGTCCTGCGCACCGGCCTGCGCACCTTCCTGCGCACGCGCGACCCGACTCGCGACGAGCGTCGCTGCACCAGCCGCCGCGGCCGCGAAGAAGCGGCGGCGCGTCAACACCGAATCCGTCATGACGTCTGCTCCGCCGGCTGCAGCACCGTCGAGTATCCCGCCTGCGCGCGCCGCTTCTCGGCCTGGGGCCACATCACGATCAGCCCGCCGATCGCCATGATCAATCCGCCGTACCACACCCACCACACGAGCGGATTGAAGGTGATGCGCATCTCGGCCGTGTCCTCGCCGATCACTCCCGCGAGCACGACGTACACGTCCTCGCGAACGCCTTCCATGATGCCGACCTCGGTCGCCGGCTGGAACGTCGGCGCGCCGCGGCTGTCCATGTACTGCCGCTTCTCGGTCTTGATGACGCCGACTTTCTTGCCGTTGCGATACGAATCGAGCAGCACAGCCGTCGTCTGGCGATTGAGCTCATCGTAGCGCGACACACCCTGGCTCACGAAGCGCCACTGGTTTCCGTACGGATCGGTCGCCGCGTACGTCTCGCCGCCCTTGAGCGTGACGTCGAACTCCTCCTTGAACGCGAGCCCCGCGAAGGCCGCGAAGAGAATCACGATGCCGACGTGAACGATGTAGCCGCCGTAGC
>JACCWE010000028.1 GCA_013697785.1 Gemmatimonadaceae bacterium | reverse complement strand
CATCGCTCCGGAGCTCTGACATGCGCACGCGACTTCGCAGCTGGACGATCGCCGCTCTGGCGACAACACTCACGATCGCATGCGGCACCGCGGCATCGAGCGTTGGGAACGGAGCGCCGAGTGCGGCGGGGGACGCGTCGTATGACGTGATCATCGTGAAGGGGCGCGTGGTGGATGGCAGCGGGAATGCGTGGTTCTACGGCGATGTGGCGCTTCGCGGCGACCGGATCGTGCGCATCGTGCGGCGTGGCCAGCTCGGCTCCGCGCACGCGCTCAAGACGATCGATGCAACCGGCATGGTCGTGGCGCCCGGCTTCATCGACATCCAGGGGCAGTCCGGCGATCTCTTCCTGAATGGCGATGGCCGCGATGTGGGGAAGGTGACACAGGGCGTGACCACGGAGATTCTCGGAGAGGCGTACACGGTGGCGCCGGTGAGCGCGCTGACACTCGCGGACAACGCGGCCGATACCAACGCGCTCAAGATGCTGGGCAGATTCCCGGGCGCGCACGGCTTCGATGGGTGGCTGCGAGCGATGCAGGCGCATGGGATCTCGCCGAACGTCGGCTCGTTCGTCGGCGCGAGCACCATTCGGGAGTACGCGATGGGGCTGCACATGGGTGCGGCGCCGGCCGCGCAGCTCGACTCCATGCGCGCGGCGATGCGACACGGGATGGAGGACGGCGCGATGGGCCTGGGGAGTGCGCTCATCTATCCGCCGGGGAACTACGCGAGCACCGAAGAGCTCATCGAGATCGCGAAGGCGATGTCGCCGTACGGCGGCGTCTACATCACGCACATGCGCTCCGAGGCGGACCGCTATCTCGAGGGCATCGACGAAGCTATTCGCATCGGGCAGGAGGGGCACGTTCCCGTCGAGATCTATCACCTGAAGGCGGCGGGAGAGCGGAACTGGGGGAAGGCGAGCCAAGCCATCGCGAAGATCGACTCTGCGCGCGCAGCCGGGCAGGACGTGCAGGCGAACATGTATCCGTACACGGCCGGCGGTACTGGCCTCGCGGCGTGTCTGCCGCCGTCGGCATCGGCGGACGGAAGGCTGTTCGAGAATCTCGCCGACTCGGCGAAGCGCGCGAAGATCAGAAATGACATCGCGCATCCGACATCGTATGCGGAGAGCCTCTGCGAGCTCGCGACGCCTGAGGGAGTGCTCCTCACGGCATTCACCAACGAGAAGAACAAGAAGTGGGCGGGGCATCGCCTGTCCGAGGTAATGAAGGGGAACGGAACGGACTGGTTGAGCGCCGTAATGGATCTGCTGCTCACGGAGCATCAGGACATCGGAACGATCTTCTTCCTCATGAGCGACGAGAATGTCGCGATGCAGCTCAAGCAGCCGTGGATGAAGATCGGCACGGACGCCGACGGTCCGGATCCCGACAGCATGACGACGTTCACTCATCCCCGTACCTACGGCACCTATCCGCGCATCCTCGGCAAATACGTACGCGATGAGCACGTGCTTCCGCTCGAGGATGCGATCCGGAAGATGAGTGGCGCCGTCGCGGATCGTCTGCTCATTCGTGATCGCGGATTGCTGCGCGAAGGGATGTACGCGGACGTCATCGTGTTCGATCCGGCGACGATCCAGGAGCACTCGACGTACGAGAAACCGAATCAGGGTTCGACTGGTGTGCGCGAGGTCTTTGTGAACGGTGTCGAAGTGGTTCGCGATGGCAGGCACACGGGAGCAAAGCCGGGGCGCGTCGTACGCGGCCCCGGTTGGCACACCACGGTGGGAAAGGAGCAGTGATCGGCATGTACTTTAGTCAACAGGAGCACGTGATGTCACAGATGCCAGATCCGCGCGCGTCGCGGAGAACACGAGGGTCGTTCATTGCGGCGTGCTGTATCGCCGCATTCGCGCTGGTGTGCGGTGCGTCTGCGGTGAGCGCGCAGGACGAGCAGACCGGAACGATCGTGGGAGTCGTGAGCGATTCGGCGACGGCTACCGGGATCTCGAGCGCGACGATCGCGGTCGAGCAAACAGGAATCGGCGCGATCGCCGATCAGGTGGGGCACTACCGGGTCGCAGGGATTCCGGCCGGCACGTACACGATAGTAGCGCGGCGAATCGGCTACACCGCGCGCCGGCGGTCGGTGACGGTCGTCGCCGGTCAGGAGGTCACCGCCGACTTCTCACTCCACGCGGCCACGAGGTCGCTCGATGAGATCGTCATCACAGGCACCGTCGCTGGTGAGCAAAGCCGCTCGCTCGGAAACGTGGTCTCCAAGATCAGTGCACCCGAGGTGCTCGAACAGTCGCAGTCGCCGGAGCTTGGCGATCTGCTCAAAGCGCGCGCCCCGGGCGTCACCATCGCGGAGAACACCGGCCGGCTCGGCTCGGGTCCGAATATCCAGATCCGCGGGCTCTCGAGCATTGGGTTGAACAACACGCCGCTCCTGTACGTCGATGGAGTTCGCGTCGACAACTCGTCGGCGACGGGACCGGTGCAGACCACGGGCGCACTCGGTAGCCAGAATGCGCAGGTTGCCAACCGTCTCAACGACATCAATCCGCAGGATATCGAGAGCATCGAGATCATCAAGGGACCGGCGGCCGCCACGATCTACGGCACCGAGGCCGCGAACGGTGTCATTCAGATCATCACGAAGAAGGGCGGATCGAACAAGCCGGTGTTCGGCCTGAACGTTCGTGGCGGCTCGATCTTCTTTCGGAATCCCGAAGGACGGCTGCCGACCAACTACGCGCCCAATGGCAACGGCGACATCACCGCCTGGAACGGCCCACAAGCGGAAGCCGACAGCGGCCGCTCGCTCTTCACCACCGGCTCGACTCAGATGTACAACCTCTCGTTGTCGGGAGGCGCGAGTCAGGTGCACTATTTCGTGTCGTCGACGCTGCAGGACGACAAGGGCGTGGAGTCGAACAACAAGGCGCGGCAGTACAGCGCTCACGCGAACGTCAACATCGCGGCGACTCCGAAGCTCGATGTCGGAACGAGCCTGAACTACGTGAAGATCAACAACCACCTCGGCACCGACGGTGGTGTGTCGTCGATGCTCGGCGCGGAGATCGGCCACATCAACGTGTTCACGGCGGCGCGCGGCTTCTTTCCGAACGAGCCGCCGGAGCTCGCGACCTCGCTGTACGACAACACCGACGAAGCGAACCGGTTCACGGGGAGCGTCACCTTTGCTCATCGTCCGACCACCTGGTTCAGCCAGCGCTTCATCGCCGGCATCGACAACACGAGCGACAACGGCAAGGCACTCGAGCGGTTCGCACCGGCGGATCTCGCGATCTACCTTTCTCCAATTGCCGCGACCGGCGAGATCGGACAGGTGCTTCGCCAGAACACGACGATCACCGCTGACTACTCCGGAACCGCCACGTTCAAGGTGAGCAACTCGATCTCCTCGGCGACGTCGCTCGGCGGCCAGTACTATCGCACGCAGCTCGACACGAGCTACCTGGGGGGACAGGGATTCCCGGCGCCGGGAGTTGAGGCGATCTCCGCGACCGCGACGCCATTTCAGTCGAAGCAGGACAGGATTCTCAACACAACGGTGGGCGCGTACGGACAGGAGCAGCTTTCCTGGAACGACCGCCTCTTCCTGACCGCCGCACTGCGCGTGGACAACAACAGCGCGTTCGGTGAGAACTTCAAGTGGATCACTTATCCGAAGGTGAGCGCGTCGTGGGTGGTGAACGAGGAGCCGTTCTGGCGCTCGAGCTTCATCAACACGATGCACGTGCGCGCTGCGTACGGGGAATCGGGACGCGCGCCCGCCGTGTTCTCCGCGCTCCGCACGTACATCCCGATTCAGGGACCGCTCGGATCGAACGCGATCACGGCGGGCGCATTCGGTAACTCGGATCTGCAGCCCGAGCGAGGAAAGGAGGTCGAACTCGGCTTCGACGCTCAGCTGTTCAAGCGACTCGAGCTCGACTTCACCTATTTCAACAAGCACACGACGAACGAGATCGTGAAGCAGCCCCTCGCCCCATCGACGGGCTTTCCGGGAACGCAGTTCGCGAATCTCGGGCAGGTGAACAATCACGGCATCGAGCTGCAGGCGACGTTCGCGGCGATCACCCGCCAGAACTGGTCGTGGGAGATCACAGGGAACATCGCGACGGCGAAGAACAAGATCATCAGCGTGGGCGACCTGCCCAGCATTGCGGCGATCGGCCAGAACAACATTGTCGGCTACCCGATCGCCAGCTACTTCGCGAAGCACGTCATATCCGCGGATCGCGGTGCGGACGGCTTCGCAACGAACGTGATGTGCGATGGTGGAGCGGGGAACGGAGCGGTGACGTGCGACGTCGCACCTCTCCTCTACTCCGGCAGTCCGACGCCGACCGTCACGGGCGCGATCGGGAACACCTTCAACATCGGCAAGCGTCTCCGGCTGTATGCGCTCGTGGACTTCCGTCACGGGAACAAGCTGTACAACGCGATCGAAGAGATTCGGTGCGCGGGCGAGATCGGTATCGGGCTCTGCGACGCCAACTATCACCCCGAGAAGTACTCGACGCTGTATCTGGCAGAGACTGATCCGGGGCTTGCGACGACAGGCGTGAACGACCAGTTCATCGAAGACGCTTCGTTCGCAAAGCTTCGCGAGATCTCGGCGACGTACGCGCTCCCGGAGCGCTTCATTCCGGGAGTGAGAACGGCATCGTTCACGCTGGCCGCTCGCGAGCTGCACACCTGGACGCACTACAGGGGTCCGGACCCGGAGATCAACTACAACGCCAATGCAGGGGTGGCAGGGATCAACTTCGACCAGGGAATTCTGCCCCCGCTCAGCCGTATCACCGCCAGTCTCAACATCACCTTCTGACCCATGCGAATCTCATCGCGGGGAAGGGATTCGTCGATCATGAAGCAATCCATACTGATGCGCGTACGCGGCGCGACAGCAGCGCGGCTCGCGATTTCGGCGTTGTGTTTGACCTTCGCGGCGGCCGGCTGCAAGGATCTCACGAGCCTCAAGCAGGAAGACCCGAGTCAGCTGGGCGGAAGTACCGTCTTCGTGCCGGCGAATGCGCAGCTCATCGTCAACGGTGCCGGCGCGGACTTCGAGTGCGCCTTCGGACGTTATTCGCTTGGAACCGCCCTGTTCACGGACGAGCTGTCGAACGCGATCGCGCGAACGGATGATTTCCAGTACGACTCGAGAAATCTTCCCTCCAATGGCGTGTACGGAACAACCGATTGCGTGCTCGTGCAGATTCCCGGGATCTACACGCCACTGTCGGTCGCGCGCGCATCGGCCGACACGGCGGTCGCGGCGCTCGAAGGGTGGACGGATGCGCAGGTGCCGAACCGGTCGAAGCTGATCGCGACGGCTTCGATCTACGGTGGCTACAGCATCGTGCTGCTGGGAGAGAGCATGTGCTCCGCGGCGATCAACCTCGGTCCGGAGCTCACGCCGGCGCAACTCTTCGCGCTCGCCATCACGCGTTTCGACACTGCGGTCGAGGCATCGACGCGCGCTGAAGACGCCAACACTCTGAGCTTCGCGCTGCTCGGACGAGCGCGAGCGAAGCTGGACGCCGGCGATCTCGCTGGCGCCGCGGCGGATGCGCAACTCGTTCCAGTGGGCTTCATCGCGCAGACATCATCGGATGCCGTCAACACACGACGCCAGAATGCACTCTGGAGCTCGACGACGTCGTTCTTTTCATCGGTGGACACGTCGTTCCAGAACATCTACGACACGCAGCACGATCCGCGTGTCGCGTATACGAGCTCCGGTCAGACAGCCACTGACGGCTTCACCGTCGTGGCATATCCCGACAAGGCTGCGACCTCGACCGCGCCCATCACGATAGCCAAGTGGTCCGAAGCGCAGCTGATCATCGCCGAGAACGATGTAGCGACCGGAAATCTTCCGGGCGCGATTCTCATCATCAACGATCTTCACGTTCGAGCCGGCTACAACTCGGTGTATGCTCCGTCGAGCCCCACGGCCCCAGCGGTGCTCGCGCAGATCGTCGAGGAGCGCAAGCGCGAGTTCTTCCTCGAAGGACATCGTCTCGGTGATCTTCGCCGCTACAACCTCCCCTTCACACCGGTGGCCGGCTCGCCGTACGGATCGGGTGGCACCTATGGGACGCAGACATGCTTCCCGCTTCCCGATATCGAGCGGATCAACAATCCGAACATCTGAACACCGCGATACGCAGCGCTACTGCAACATCGATCGAACAAACAATTTCAGATCCGAGGGTGGTTGGCATGACACACACGCACTTGAGACGATCACTCCTCGGACTTCTTCTCCTCTTCGCCCCGACCGCAACCGCGGCGGGGCAGGGAACGCGGTTCCTGCGCCGCCCTGCAGTGAGCAAGGACATGGTCGCCTTCGAGTACGGCGGCGACCTGTGGATAGTGCCGCGCGCCGGCGGAACCGCCCGCCGTCTCACGAGCACTCCCTCCGCGGAATCGGATCCGTTCTTCTCGCCCGACGGATCGCATCTCGCCTACTCCGCAACGATTGCCGGAAACACCGACGTCTTCATCGTGCCGGTCGCAGGAGGCGAGGCGAAGCGACTGACCTATCATCCGGGCGCCGATTACGTGCGCGGCTGGACACCGGATGGGCGACGCGTGGTATTCGGCTCGAGCCGCGGCACGCTTCCCACTCCAGGAGCGAATTCGTTTTTCCGTCTCTGGACGATTGCGCAGGAGGGAGGAATGCCCGAGCTCCTGCCGATACCTCGCGCATTCACGGGATCGTTTTCCGCCGACGGCAAGCGCGTTGCCTATCAACCTCTCTCCGTTTCGCTGTTCGCATCGATGTGGGGAGAGAGCCAAAGCAGTCAGTGGCGTCGCTACCGTGGCGGGCGCGTGCAACCCATTCGCATCATTAACCTCGCGAGCCTGGCCGAGGAGAAGCTTCCCTGGAACGACAGCAACGACACCGATCCAATGTGGATCGGCAACTCGCTGTACTTCCTCTCCGATCGCGACGGCACGAACAATCTCTACGCGCAGAATCTCGACACCAAGCAGCTCACGCAGCTGACTCATCATCGCGACTTCGACATCATGTCCGCCTCGGCCAGCGCGGATGCGATCGCGTACGAGCAGGCGGGCTACGTGCACCTGCTCGACACCAAGACGGGAGCTTCGCGGCAGCTCGACATCGTCGCGACGGGTGATTTCCCCTGGGCGCGGCCGCAGATGAAGCGTGTCGCGTCGTTGATCGCCGGAGCTTCCCTTTCGCCAACCGGCGTGCGCGCGGCGTTGGAGGCGCGTGGCGACATCTTCACCGTCGCCGCCAAGGACGGCAGCTATCGCAATCTCACGCAGAGCTCCGGAGTGCACGATCGCGATCCTGCCTGGTCGCCCGACGGGAGTCACATCGCCTGGCTCTCGGATGCGGGCGGAGAATATCAGTTGATGATCGGCGATCAGAGCGGCGATTCGAAGCCCCGCGCGATCGCGCTCCCGTCGCACGCCTACTTCGCGCGCCCGGTCTGGTCGCCCGACGCGCAGCACATGCTCTTTCGCGATACCGAAGCACAGCTCTGGACCGTCGACGTGGCGAGCGGACGCTTCACGAAGATCGACACGGACAGCTACGACGATCCGGGGCGCGGCTTCGATGCATCGTGGTCTCCTGACTCGCGATGGGTGACGTACTCGAAGTCGCTCGACAGCCATCTGCGTGCGATCTTCGTGTTTTCGATGTCCGCGGCGAAGGGCCATCAGGTTACCGACGGTATGGCCGATGCAATTACGCCGGCGTTCGATGCGAGCGGGAAGTATCTCTACTTCCTCGCGAGCACGAACTACGGCCTCGGCACCGGATGGCTCGACATGAGCTCGATGGAGCACGTGGTGAGGCGGAACATCTATCTCGCCGTACTCTCGGCGAGCGAGCCATCGCCTCTCCTGCCAACGCTCAACAATGAAGCGCCACGAGTGGTAGACGCTCACGCCTTGGCGCAGGAGGCGCCGCCAGCTCCGAAGCGGCCCGCTTCGAAGTCCGTTGGCGTGCGCGCCACCCCACCACGCGTCGACAGCGCTGCATTCACGCGAATCGACTTCGACGGAATCGAGCGTCGGATAGTGCCGCTCGAAGTGCCGTCGGGCGACTACGGCGATCTCGTCGCCGGCGGCGCGGGCACCTTCTTCTACACGAAGGCGCCTGGCACTGGCGAGGCCGGTCAGCAGCCGCTGCAGCTCCTCGAGTTTTCGCTGAGCAGCTCGAAAGCGCAGCCGTTTGCCGAGGGCATCACGTCGTTCATGATCTCGGCGGATTCAAAGAAACTGATGTACAGCAGCGGCGAACACTGGAGCATCGTCTCGACGGAGCAGCCGGCGAAGCCGGGTGAGGGCGCGCTCGCGATCGATGACATGGAGACGCTCGTCGATCCGATCGCGGAGTGGGCCGAGATCTACCGCGAGACGTGGCGCACTCAGCGCGAGTTTTTCTATGATGCGAAGATGCATGGCAACGACTGGCAGGCGATCTACGACAAGTACAGCGCCTTCGTGCCGTACGTGCAGCATCGTGCAGACCTCGCCTACCTCATAGCGACAGTCGGCGGTGAGCTGACGGTGGGTCATTCTTATCTCGACGGGCTCGGAGATGTCCCCGACACTGCGCACACCTCGGTCGGACTCCTCGGCGCCGACTTCTCCGCCGAGAGCGGCCGCTATCGCATCCAGCGCATCTACAGTGCCGGGAGCTGGAACCCGCGGCTGCGTGCCCCGCTCAATGTGCCGGGGGTGCAGGTTGCCGAAGGCAACTATCTTCTCGAGGTGAACGGTCGCGCGGTCACACCGCCGGCGAATCTCTACAGCATGTTCGAGGGCACGGCCGGCAAGGCGACGAGCGTGCGCGTGAGCTCGACACCGAGCACGCAGGGGTCGTGGGTGATCGGCGTGACGCCGATCGCGGACGACGAAGCGCTTCGCACGCAGGCATGGATCGACGACAATCGCCGGCTCGTCGACAAGCTGTCGGGCGGGCGGCTCGCCTACGTCTGGCTTCCGAACACCGCCGGCGCCGGCTTCACCGCGTTCAACAGATATTTCTTCGCGCAGCAGGAGAAGGACGGCGTCATCATCGATGAGCGATACAACCAGGGTGGCGCGGTGGCAGACTACGTCGTGCAGCAGCTCAGCCGAGTACGCATGGGCTACTTCGCCGAGCGCGCGGGGAAAACCATCACGGCCCCGATGGCCGGCATCTTTGGGCCGAAGGTGATGATCATCAACGAATCAGCGGGCTCCGGAGGCGACGCGCTTCCCTATTACTTTCGCGTCGCGAAGCTCGGCCCGCTGGTCGGCACTCGCACGTGGGGCGGGCTCGTGGGCACACTCGGCGTTCCAGCCCCGATCGACGCCGGTGGGATCACGGCGCCCGACCTCGCATTCTATAGCAACGACGGCAAGTGGTCGGTCGAAAACGAGGGCGTGGCGCCGGACATCGAAGTCGAGAATACGCCCGCCGACATGGCGCGCGGACACGACGCGCAGCTCGAGCGCGGAGTGACCGAGGCTCTCAAGATGCTGCAGGAGCATCCGCTGCAGCGCACGCCGCGTCCTGTGCCGATCGATCGGGTAATGATTGCACCAGCGGAGCACAAATGACCAGCCGCTACTATAATATGGTTGGGTTGCGAGTTGGCGCCCTGGCGCTCGCGGCGGCCATAGCGTCTGGAGGTGCCTCGGCGCAGGCTCCCGACCTCGCTTCCTTCGACAAGTACGTCGCGCGCGCGGCGCACGACTGGCGGGTTCCCGGGCTCGCGATCGCCATCGTGAAGGACAACTCGCTCGTCTTCGCGAAGGGCTACGGTGTGCTCGAGCTCGGGAAGACGGCGCCGGCAACGGAACACACGCGCTTCGCCATCGGGTCGACGACGAAGGCAATGACCGTTGCTTCGCTCGCGATGCTCGTGGACGAGGGGATGCTCAAGTGGGACGACCGTATCACCGACTACTTCCCCGACCTGCAGCTCTACGACGCGTACGCGACGCGCGAGCTCACCATCCGCGATCTCCTCACGCATCGCACCGGGCTGCCGGGAACCGATTTGCTCTGGGCATATCCGGAAAATCAGTACTCGCCGGCCGAGATGATGCGGCGGCTGCGTTACGTGAAGCCGATCTCGTCGTTCCGCTCGCAGTGGGAATATCAGAACGTGATGTACGGGATCGCCGGTGCGCTCGTGGCGGAGCGTTCGGGTATGCCGTGGGAGACGTTCGTCCGCACGCGCATCTTCGCGCCTCTTGGGATGACGGAGTCGATACCGCTCGTCTCCGGCATCGCGGGGAAGCCGAACGTGGCGCGCCCGCACGACATCGTGCGCGACACGGTGCGCCTCGTCAAGTTGCGCACCACAGACGCGATCGCGCCGGCGGGATCGGTGTGGTCGAGCGTCGCCGACATGTCGAAGTGGATGCGCTTCATGCTCGACAGCGGCCGCGTCGGCGATCGCCGGCTCATCAAGGCTGCGACGTTCAACGAGATCGTCGCGCCGCAGATGCGCGCGCCGATGTCGCAGTATCCGGCGCTCTCCCTCTCGAAGCCGAACTTCTTTAGCTACGCCCTCGGCTGGTTCGTTTCGGACTTCCACGGCGAGACCGTCTGGATGCACACGGGGAGCATCGACGGTATGAGCGCAATCATCGGGCTGCTCCCGGAGCGCCACGTCGGCGTGTACGTCCTCGCGAATCTCGATCATGCGGAACTCCGCCACGCGTTGATGTACCAGGTCTTCGACATGTATCGAAGCGCACCATCCGCGCACCGTCGCGACTGGAGCGCCGATGTGAAGTCGCTGTTCGACTCGCTGCACGCATCGGCCCACGCGGCCGTCGCAGCCGCGGCGTCGAAAGCAAAGACGGGCGGCGCCGAGCAGTCGCTGCCGCTCGACCGATACACCGGGAGCTACGTCGACTCGACCTACGGGCCGATCCAGGTGACGCTCGCCGGGGGCGCCCTTCGCGCACGCTTCGTCAACTTCGACATCGGTGAGCTCAAACACGGATCGTACGAAAGCTTCAGCAGCGTGAAGGAGGACGAGCTCGAGGGAATCACCGAGCTGACGTTCGTTCCCGATGGCGCGGGGCACGTGGCAGCAGTGCAGGCATTCGGCGAAACGTTCAAACGATCGGAAAGCGGAGAGAAATAATGCGGAACCGCTCACGCATCATCGCCTATCTGCCGAACGTCGCACGTGTATCCTCGCACTCGGTTCGGTTCATGGCGCGCGACATGGTGGAGCTATCGCGCTTCCTCGAGTTCGTGACGTCGTACGAGCCCGGGTTACAGCCGTAGCGTGGCGGGCGAGAGCGCGGGATGCAGCCGGTTGGAGCGCCAGTACAGAAAGCCGGTGATCACGGCTGTAATCGCCAACACTGCTCCGAATTCGCTGAGCAGATACCTGGTTACGCCAGTGTCGATGGTCACGGCGTCGAAGAAACCCTGGATGAACAGATTGTGACTCGCGTGCAGAAGCACGGCGGGCCAGACACTGCCCGACTTGATGCGGAGCCACGCGAGCGGGAAGCTGATCCCGACCACCATCAGCGCGAAACACGCAATCGAGTAGAGCGTGGGCGTGCCGCCGTTGTAGTCCGCGAAGATTATCAGCGGCATGTGCCATGTTGCCCAGATAATGCCGCTGATGATCGCGGTGCGCGCGAAGGTGAAGTGCTCCGCGAGCTTCGGGACGAGAAAGCCGCGCCAGCCGAGCTCTTCGCCGAGGGCGAAGGCCGCGTTAATCGCGAGAAAGGCGGTGATGAAGCGGATGGGATTCGTATGAAAGCGGCCGAGGTCGACGCCGCCGAAGTCGAAGATCCAGACTGCGGCGTAGGCACACGCTGCGTAGCCGAGCGGAAGCGTGTAGCCCGCGAGCAGGTAGCGAATCGGGCCCGGCGCCCAGCCCTCGCCGCGAACATTGCGCTGGAAAATGAGGCGCGTGATGAGCGCGGCGATGCCGGGACACCACATGAGCATCGGGACGTAAAGCCCGTTGCCGGCGCCGAGCGACTTCGCGCGTCCGATGACGACGTAGAAGATGGAGCTGAGACCGAGGGTGAGGAGCAGATACGTCGCGAGCTCCTGTTTCAATCGAGGCGTGGCATTCGGCATGATTGGCATACTATATCGGTATACCAAACAGCTGCAAGTATCCTCGGGCGCGGGCGCGTCACACTTTTCCAACGGACAAAATCAGCATGAGCTGCCTACGATTCCTCGTACGACTCTTTGCCGCGGCGCTGCTCGCGCTCTTCGCCGTCACGCCGGTCGAGGCGCAGTCCGGCGGGACGCTTTCCGAGCGCATCCAGCGCGTCGTCGATCGCCCCGAGTTCAAGCGAGCTCTCTTCGGGATCGAGTTCTATTCGCTCGACTCCGGCAAGGCGATCTACACGCTCAACGCCGAGAAGCTCTTCGTTCCCGGCTCGACCACGAAGCTCCTCACCGAGGGCACGGCGCTCGAGCTCATGGGCGCCGACTACCGCTTCCACACGCGCGTCTATCGCACCGGCACTGTGGACAAGGCCGGCACCCTCAACGGAGATCTCATTCTCCTCGCGAGCGGCGACCCCAATCTCTCCGCGCGCGTGCGCCCCGACGGCACCCTCGCCTTCGAGAACGAGGATCACGCGTACGACGGCGATGAGCACACGCGCGCGGTGCCCGGCGATCCACTTCTCATCATCCGGAAGCTTGCCACCCAGGTCGCTTCCCACGGCATCAAGCGCATCACCGGACGCGTGCTCGTCGACGCGACGCTCTTCCAGTCCGGCGACCGCGAGCTCGGCACTGGTGTCGTCATGTCCCCCATCGTCGTCAACGACAACCTCGTCGACCTCATGATCGGTCCGGGCGGTGCCGTTGGCAGCGCCGCATCGATCGTCGCCAGCCCCGTCACATCGTATCTTCGGATCGTGAACAAGGTGACCACCGGCGCGCCCGGCTCGAAGGCCAGCGTCGACATCGCCATCGACACCGCCAACGCCACCGGTCTCCGCACGGTCACCATCGTCGGCACTACCCCCGCGGGCGCGGCGCCGATCCTCAACGCCTATCGCGTCGCGGATCCGGCGCGCTTCGCCGAGGTAACCTTCACCGAGGCGCTGCAGGAGCGGGGCGTCGCGATCGCGGGGCGCCCGCAGCGCGCTTCACCTGCCCCCGACTTCAAGGCGCTGCGTTCCTCGTACACTCCCGATCGTGTCGTTGCAGAGCACGTGTCGCACGCGCTCAGCGAAGACGTGAGGATCACGCTCAAGGTCAGTCAGAATCTTCACGCGAGCATGACACCACGCGCTCTCAAGGCGGTGCTCGCACCCGACGACAGCTCGAAAACCGGCTTCGATCTCGAGCACGACTTTCTCACCAAGGCCGGCCTCGATCTCACCGGCGCCCAGCAGGCCGACGGAGCCGGCGGCGACGCGCACTTCACCCCCGCATTCATGGTGAGCTATCTGAAGTACATGAGTCAGCAGAAGGACTCCGCGCTCTTTCGCAACGCGCTCCCGATACTCGGCCGCGACGGCACCCTCTGGAACATCCAACCCGACTCGCCCGCGGTCGGTCACGTTTTCGCGAAGACCGGGACGTTCGACGTCTACGATCCGCTCAATCGGCGACTCCTCATCACCGGCAAGGGGCTCGCCGGCTACATCACGACGGCGGACAATCGACACTTGGCCTTCGCGATCTACGTGAACAACGTCTCGGTCTCCACCGAGCCCAACGCGGTTACTGCCGTAGTCGGCCAGGCGCTCGGCGAGATTGCCGCCGCCGCATACGAGGCGCGACCATGAGCGTCACGTCGGCCGACGGCATCACGATTCGCCGGGTCGAGACGACCGATGAGTACGACGCATGCGTCCGCATGCAGCACGCGATCTGGGGCGAGAGCTTCACCGAGATCGTTCCCGCCACGATGCTTCGCATCACGCAGAAGATCGGCGGTGTCACCGCCGGCGCCTTCGACGCGGACGGAGCGCTGCTCGGCTTCGTGTTCGGGATGATGGGAGTGATCGACGGAAAGCTCGTACACTGGTCGGATCTCCTGGCCGTGCACTCCAGCGCGCGGAACAAGGGACTCGGGCGCCGGCTCAAGATGTATCAACGCGAGCTTCTTCTTCCCCTCGGCGTGGAGACGATGTTCTGGACGTATGATCCACTCGTCGCCAAGAATGCGTATCTCAACATCGTGCGACTCGGCGCGCGGCCGAAGGAATACGTCGTCGACATGTACGGCGCCGATACCCACAGCGCGCTGCACGGCGGCATCGGCACCGATCGCTTCATCGTCGCGTGGGATCTCGCCGTCGAGGGCGGCGCGAACGGCCGCACCGGCACGGCCGCGGAAGATCCGGCGTGGCGCGATCTCCCCGTGGTCAACGATCTCGACGCGGCGCATGCATCCGGCGACCTTCCCGACGCCGACATGGTTCGCGTCGAGGTTCCCGCCGACATCGAGCAGGTGATCGCGCGCGGGATGTCCGCCGCCTCTCGCCTGCGAGCATCGACGCGGCACGTGCTCACTCATTACATGGAACGAGGTTATTGCATCACAGGCTTCTCGCACCTCGTACCCGAAGACCGCTACTTCTACATTCTCTCACGCAACGGCACCCGATGACCCGGCTCGAACAGATCGAACTCCGCGAGATCCGCCTTCCGCTCAAGGAGCCATTCCGCATCTCCTCGGGGCTCTGCGTCGAGCGCCGCATCATGCTCCTCCATCTCCGCGACGCCGATGGCGCCGAGACGTGGAGCGAGTGCGTGGCCGGCGAGGAGCCGAACTACACGTCGGAGACGATCGACACCGCCTGGTTCTCGATCACCCAGTACGTGGCTCCCCGCGTGCTCGGCGTCGACTTCGCACATCCATCCGAGGTCGACCCCGTACTCGAGAAGAACTTTCGCGGCCACAACATGGCGAAGGCCGCAATCGAGATGGGGATGTGGGGACTCACCGCGGTGCGCGAAAAGATCTCCCTCTCGAAGCTGCTCGGCGGTACGCGGGAGGGGATCGAGACCGGGATCTCGCTCGGCATCCAGGCCACTCCCGAGGCGCTCGTCGAGCGCGCAGGACGCGCGATCGGCGAGCACTATCGCAAGATCAAGCTGAAGATCCAGCCCGGCTCCGATGTCGAGTTCGTGCGCGCGGTACGGAGCGCGTATCCCAAGGCGCCGCTCATGGCGGATGCCAACAACGCATACACCCTGGCCGACACCGATCGCCTGAAGCAGCTCGACGATCTCGATCTCATCATGATCGAGCAGCCGCTCGCGTTCGACGACATCATTCGCCACGCGCAGCTGCAGCGCGTGCTCAAGACGCCGATCTGCCTCGATGAATCGATCACCGATGTCGAGAAGGCCGAGGATATGATCTCGCTCGGCGCCGGTCGCATCATCAACATCAAGCCGGGGCGCGTGGGAGGATTTGCGCAATCGCGCGCGATCCACGATCTCTGTGTGAAGAACAAGATCCCCGTCTGGTGCGGCGGGATGCTCGAGAGCGGAGTCGGGCGCGCGTACAATGTCGCCCTCGCGTCGCTTCCCGGCTTCAGCATCGCGGGCGATCTAAGCCCGAGCGCGCGCTATTGGGAACAGGATGTCGTGACGCCGGAGTGGACCATGAGCGACGATGGAATCGTGAAAGTGCCGCGCGATGAGCCGGGAATCGGCATCACGGTCGACCTCGACCGTGTGGATGCGCTGACGGTGCGCACGCAAAAGATCGGCGCGAAGTGATCGCAGCATGACGACCACGATCGACGACGTCGCGGTTCCGGCAGGAGTCGCCGGCCGCTTCTCGCGCGACGAGGCGCGGCGTCTCGTCGAGCTAAGGCGCGACCTGCACATGCACCCCGAGCTGTCGTGGCAGGAGAAGGCGACGGTCGAGAAGCTCGTGGCGGCGCTCGCATCGTTCGGCATCACGGACGTCGCTCGCGTGGCGGGCACGGGACTCATCGCTCGCATTGCGGGCGAAGATCGCTCGGCGCCGGTCGTCGCGCTGCGAGGTGACATCGACGCGCTCCCGATCACCGAGAGCACCGGACTCTCGTTCGCATCGACGAATGCGGGCGTCATGCACGCGTGCGGTCACGACATTCACGCGTCGTGGGCGGTGGGCGCCGCGATGCTCCTCGCGGCCGCACCGGCGCATGGCGACGTACTCGTCGTGTTCCAGCCGGCCGAGGAAGTGGGCGACGGTGCGCGCGCGATCGTCGCCAGCGGTGCGCTCGCGAACGTGAGGGCGATCTTCGGCGGGCACGTCGACCGGCGCTTCGAGGTGGGGCAGATCGTGGCGCAGGCGGGAGAGCTCGCCGCGTCCACGGATACCTTCGACATCGAGATCTTCGGCTCCGGCTCGCACGGCGCTCGCCCGCACGAGTCAGCGGATCCGATCGTCGCTGCTGCGGCGATCGTCACTGCGCTGCAGACGCTCGTGTCGCGCCGTCTCGATCCCGCGCAGCCCGGCGTGGTCACCGTCGGCACGATCAGTGCGGGGACGGCATCGAACATCATCCCCGACCGCGCGAAGATGTCGGGGACGATACGCGCGACGACGGTCGCGGCGCGCACGCTGCTCACGCGTGAGCTCGCGGTGCTCGTGAGTGCCGTCGCCGCTGCGTACGGTGTGACGGCCACCACGACGCTCTCGGGCGGCACGCCCCCGATCGTCAATCCGGAGCGCATGGCGGCCATCGCATCCCGCGCTGCCGCCAGCGTGCTGGGCGAGGCGGCGCTCGTGCCGCTCGGAACGACGAACATGGGCGGTGAAGATTTCGCCGTGTACATGGAGAGTATCCCCGGATGCTTCATGCGAATCGGCGCGCGCGAGCCGGGGGGGCGCGTGATCGCGGCGCATTCGCCCGGCTACTACGCCGCCGAGGGCGCGCTGTTCATTGGCGCGGCGGTGCTGGCCGAGTGTGCGCGAGTCGCGTCGGAAACTCTCGCGGCTCAGGCGCTCGCGAGCGCCTGAAGCTTCTTCATCGTCGCCCAGTTGCGACTCGTGGCGGAGTCGCCGAGCTGCTTCGAGATCGCCGTGACGATGCGGCTCTCGAGAATCCCGTTCGCGCACCAGAGATAGGCCGCGTGCGTACCCGCGCCGATCCGCTCGGCGCCCCACTCCTCCTTCGTCAGCGCATCGATGCGCGCGCGGTCGGCGTCCGTCGCGAGCACGGTGACGAGGAATCGCGAGGGATTCGTCTCGCTCTCGCTGAATGGATTTTCCGCGATGACTGTGTCGAGCTCGTCGCGGGTGAGCACGACTACGCGGCAGGAAACGCCGATCTGCTCCGCGATCCCCTTCTGGATTTTGGCGGCCGCGCTGGCGTCGGCGCGCGCGGCGGCGAAGACCACATTGCCGCTGTTGAGCAGCGTCTTCACGTCACGGTAGCCGAGCGATTCGCAGAGTGCGCGCAGGTCGGCCATCGGGACGCGTTTGGCCTTGCCGACATTGATGCCGCGGAGGAGCGCAACGTGCATGACTCGGGTCGATTTCCGAGCGTCCACTTCCACTCTCCGTGATGAAATTCTGTTGCGCCAGACGTGCGTCTCTACGCTATCATAGGGGATGAACGAGATCAAATATGAGCCGCGCTGGCCCGTCGCCCTCGCATCGCTGGCGGCAGCCTCGCTCCCGTTCGCGCTCCCCCGATCGCTGAGCGTGCTGCCACAGTGGATGGTTGCGCTGCTGGTGACGCTGCTCGTCATGGCCGCGGTTGCTACCCACTACATGCACAAGCCCGTTCTGAACCAGCTGTTCGGCTACGCGATGCTCGTGTTGCTGACGCTCGCGCTGATCTACTCGCTCGTCACGCTGATCCTCGCGCTTCCTGCACACGCCGAGGTGGCGGCGCGACTCCTCGGCTCGGCGGCGGTGCTGTGGGTGACGAACGTCATCGTCTTCGCGGTGTGGTACTGGCGCCTGGATGCGGGTGGCCCCAACGCGCGCGACGGCCGGCCGGCGCATGCGCGCGGAGCATTTCTCTTTCCGCAGATGGCGACGATCGCTCCGGGAACGGATGGCAAGTCGATCGCCGAGATGGAGAGGTGGCGGCCGCAGTTCGTCGACTATCTCGCGATCTCGTTCTATACCTCCACCTCCTTCGCGCCCACCGATGTGCCGGTGCTGTCGCGATGGGCGAAGCTGATGATGATGGTGCAGGCCATCATGTCGCTCACCACTGTGGCGCTGCTCGCGGGGCGCGCGGTGAACATACTCTAGGGCTTCTGTCCGAGGCGGCTGGAATTATCGGGGTACGTGCCCCCATTTGCCCGATACAGCCGCCACTGGAGACCAGCATGCAGAAGAAGGCGACCCCCGCCGGCGCATCGGATTCACTGTGCTTCGCGACTGCCGTGCGCCAGGCATCGCGGCGCATGACGCAGCTCTACGACGAGGCGCTTCATTCGAGTGGGCTCAAGAGCACGCAGTTCGCGATTCTCAACGAGATCGCGGTGCGCGGGAGCTCTCCACCCACGATGGGCGAGGTCGCCGAGGCGCTCGTGCTCGATCGCTCGGCGCTCGGCCACAACCTGCGTCCGCTCGAGCGCGACAAGCTGATCGCGTTTGAGGCGAGCGACGCGGACCGCCGTCGTCGGCTCGTGGTGCTCAGCGCGAAGGGAAGGGCAAAGTACGCAGCTGCGACGCCGCTCTGGCAGCGGGGCAGGAGCGCTTCGCGGCCGTGTTCGGGAAGACGGCGGCGTCGTCGCTGCGGTCCACCATGCTCGGGATCGCGCACGACGAGCGACTCGGCCGGATGGCGGACTAGCCGCGAGACAAGGTGGAGGGCGTGCACCGACGGTTGCCGCGCCGTATCATGCAGCATGACAGCTATACCACTCATATCCGCACAACCGACGCTGATCGGTCTTCCGTACGACGCGAGCTCGTCGTTTCTTCGTGGCCCCGCGCTCGCGCCCGCGCGCATCCGCGAGGAGTTGCACTCTTCGCAGTCGAACGGGCACAGCGAGAGTGGCGTGCACGTGCTCGCCGCCGATGCGCTGGCCGATGCAGGCGATCTCGATCTCCCCGCGAGTGGTGATGCGCGCCTGATGATCGAGAGCGGCATCCGCGCGCTGATCGCTTCCGGCGCTCGACCGCTGTCGCTTGGCGGCGATCACTCGGTCACGTATCCCGTGCTTCGCGCGCTCGGCCCGCTCGTGCCGGGGCTCACGATTCTGCAGATCGACGCGCATCCGGATCTGTACAGCGACTTCGAGGGCGACCGCTCCTCGCACGCATGCCCGTTCGCGCGGATCATGGAGGAGAAGCTGGCCACGCAGCTGGTGCAGGTGGGTATTCGCACGATGAACGCGGCACAGCGAGCACAGGCGGAGAAGTACGGCGTGCGAGTGATCGACATGCGCGCGTGGGTCGCGGGCGCGCGCCCCGAGCTGCGTGGTCCGCTCTACGTGAGCGTGGATATGGATGGAATCGATCCGGCGTTTGCGCCGGGAGTGTCGCACCGCGAGCCGGGCGGGCTCACCGTGCGCGAGGTGGTGACCATGATCCAGTCGCTGCCGGCTCCGATCGTCGGCGCGGATGTCGTCGAGCTCAACCCAACACAGGATATGACCGGCGCATCGGCGACTGTGGCGGCGAAGCTCGTGCGCGAGCTCGCGAGTCGAATGCTGGAGGGTTAGCGGAGAGCACATAAAGCGCGCGCCGGAACACAAGCCGTTAACGAATTGTGAAAACGATCGAACGGACTGGAGCGGACAAAAAACGCATGGGCCGCGAGAGGGGCAGTTGTCGTTCTGCTATCCCGCACCAAGCTTCGAGAGCACCGCAGACGGCAGCGACCAGAGCAGCGTCGCGCATCCGCCTCGAGGCTTTCCATCAATCTCGATGAGACACGCGCCGCCCTTGTCGAGCTCGATGTGCGATGTCGTCACTCCCGAGATAAGCCAGGTGACGAGCGCGCCCAGGTGCGGCTCGTGGCCCACTATCGCGACGACCTTCGCGCGCCGCCGCGTTGCGAGCCACGTCGCGAATGAACTCATCGTCGCGCCCGGCTCGAGCGCTGAAACCGTATCGATGAAGATGTCTCCGTACTCCGCGGCGACGATCGCCGCGGTCTGCTTTGCGCGCACGAGCGGGCTCGCAGCGAGCACGTCGAGCGACTTCACTTCGCGCCGAAGCCCGCGAGTCGCCTTCGCCATCGTCTTGCGGCCGCGCTTCGTGAGCGGACGTTCGTCATCGGGTCGCCCCGTTTCCGCGAACGCTTCCTTATCTTCAGCAATCGCGTGTCTGATCACGAGCAGCTGCATTGTCGCCAATCCGGGATGTGAGTGAGGAGAATCTCCATTTTACCAGCCCTGCCGCTCATTTCGATCCTCGCCGTCTGCGCTCCCGCGCAGGGTACGCTGCCGATCACCAAGCTCGCTCCCGATGTCTACCTCATCGTGGCGCCCTCCGGAAACATGGTGGCGGAGATGTCGCCGAGCGGGGTCGTGGTGGCGGGAGCGCAGTCGAGGGCGTCGACGCCGGGCGTCGTCGCGGCGATCCGCACCGTCTCCGCCGTGCCGATCCGATACGTGCTCTTCGCGCCGGGCGACTCGATGGGCGATGAAGGCGATGCCGGCTGGAGCGACAGACACGCGACCGTCGTCGCGCACGAGCGGATGCGCATGACCGCGCCCAAGCTCATCTCGGCGCTTGGGTTCTCCGAGGTGCTGCAGATCTATCTCGATGGTGGATCGATCCACGCAGTCCATCAGCCGCCGGGCCACACGCGCGCCGACATCATCGTGCACCTCGAGAGCAAGCACGTGCTCTACCTCGGCAACGCCTTCATCGCCAAGGGTTATCCGCGCATCGATGTAAAGGGCGGAGCGTCGATCGACAGCCTGATCAAGGAAGTCTCTCCGTTCGCCAGCTTCGAAGGTGTGCAGATCGTGCCCGGTCGGGGCGCCGTACAGACGGCGGCGGATGTCGGCGCCTACCGCGACATGCTGATCAGCGTGCGGGCGACGATCGCCGCGCTCATCGCGCAGAACAAGTCGCTCACCGACGTGATCGCGGCGAGGCCGACTGCGCAGTGGGATGCGACGTATGCGCACGGCGGGGCGCTGCCGGATCGCTTTGCCGAAAGCGTGTTCAACTCGCTCAAGCACTGAGCGCGCACGAGCATCGCGCGAAGTCGAAGCGCGCCAAAAAAGCGAAGGTGAGCGGCACGAACGCTGCAGGGATCGTCGTCGTCCGACGGTTGTGGATGGGCGAGCCCGCTTCCAACCTCATTGCACTGCTCACTACGATAGACCATGACAAATACCAGCTCTCGCGCGGTCGTCGTCACAGGAACATCGAGCGGGATCGGACGCGCCTCTGCGCTCCTTCTCGCGCGCAGCGGATACACCGTCTTCGCAGGGGTGCGGAAGATTTCGGATGCCGACGCGCTGCGCAACGAGGCAGGCGATCGCCTCATCCCGCTGCAACTTGATGTCACCGATCACGAAAGCGTCCGCGCCGCGGCGCACACCGCCACCGACGCGCTGCGTGTGCGCGGTGAGGTGCTCTACGCGCTCGTCAACAACGCGGGGATCGGCGTCTCGGGGCCGCTCGAGTTCCAGCCGCTCGAGGACATTCAGCGAGTCTTCGAGATCAATGTCGTCGGCCAGATCGCCGTGACGCAGGCCTTCCTTCCGCTGCTGCGCGAGGCGCGCGGACGCATCGTCAACATCTGCTCGATCGGCGACCGCATCGCGATTCCATTCGGCGGCGCGCTCAACGGGAGCAAGAGCGCGTTCGCGATGATGTCGGAGTCACTGCGCATGGAGTTGCGGCCGTGGGGGATTCACGTCGTCATCATCGACCCCGGCGCCATCACCACTCCCGCCGTCGACAAGACACTCGGCGATCCCGACGGGATGCTGAAGAAGATGGCTCCCGATGCCGAACGGCTGTATGGAGATCTCTTCCGCGGATTCATCACTCGGGCGGCGAAGCGCGAGCACGACGGTTCTCCGCCCGAAGTCGTAGCCGAAACCGTGCTCTCGGCCCTGCGCGAGGCGAATCCGCGGCGGCGCTACCTGGTGGGGAAGGGAGCGCGCGTGCTCGCGACGCTGCCGCGCATCCTCCCGGACGCGCTACTCGATCCGCTTCGCATGCGAATTTTCGGAATGCCCACGCGCGCCGGCGAGCGCGCGCGAAACTAATCGTTACGACGTAATCGAGATCGCGGCGACGGCTTCCACTGGGGCGGGCTCCGGTGGAAGCAGGGCGGACATGCGCTCGAGCGCCTGATCAGCGAGCTCCCGGTCGCCGGCTGCGCCGTCGGCCGCGGCGACCTGCCGCTTGATCGCATCGAACATGTCGCGCGTGAAGCCATACGGGTGGTCGTGCAGAAGCACGATCGCCAACGCGCGGTACCGCTTGAGATGCCGGAGCCGCGTGATCAGCGACTCGATCTCATCCGACGAATGATTGCGGCCCGCACGCTCGAGGGCTGCCCATTCAGCCTTGGTGAGTGCCGGGGGTAGCTCCTCGCTCATGCTCAGCCTTCCGCGTCGGCGACGGTCGCTTCCGCGGCCGGTGCTGCGGGAGCCGCTGCGCCCGCCGGGCGCTGCCGCTGCCACGACGTGGTCCGCGGACGAGCCCGCCCCGCCAGCAATTCCTCGTGATACGCGAGGATGCGGCTCTTCACGTTGGCGTTGGTGTCGGTCGGCTCCGCACGGAAGGGAGCGTACCGATTGCGGGTGTCGTTGGACACGGTGAACCACCACCAATCAGTCGGGTGCGCAACGGACTGCTTTTCAACAAAACAGCTGAAAGTGCGGCCGGCGTCTTCGAACTCGAACTCCTTCACACGCGTCTCCTGTATACAGTCCAGCAATCTAACCGGTTTCCCGCCTCGTGGGGACGCTTAGGACGGTAAAAATCCGTTACTGAGTGCTCCTGGACGCAATCGACGTGCATCAATCGATGCCCGTTCAGCGTTTGTCCAACAGTGGCCCGGCGGCGATCGATTCCCGGACGTCTGCTTCGAGCGTTTGGCGCAGACCCTCGAGCTGCCGCCGCCGCTTCCCCTTGATCATGCCGATGATCGTGCGCGCGATGCTGAACGTCGTCAGCTCCACTGCCAGTCCCGCCGCCAAGCCGGGGAGCCACCAGTGCGTCGCCTGCCCTACCGACACGAATGCGAGCACCGCGAGGCTGGATGTGCCGCCGACGATGCCGCCGTACAGACCGCCGGCGAGCTGACCCATTCGTTCATCGATGCGGATGCGCGTGTTGCCGCGGCGCGGAGATATCGTCACGCTGACGTTGCGACCCTTCCGACTCACCACGCGCGAGCTCCACGTGAGTGTGCGGCCGAGCGTGCTGACGGATCCTTCGTCGCCCAGAGTCTCGCGAATGCGCTCGACGATCATCTCGTACTCGGCCGGTGGGATCTCGCCCGCGACCTCGCCTTCTTCCTGCAAACGAAAGGGCGCAGCGAACAGCGGCGTGAGTATCGGCCGATTCGCCGGCGGCGTGAACGGCGGCTCGGGTCGCATCTCCCGGCGGCCGAGCCGCGGCGACAAGCCGAGCTCCGATGCGGCGCGCGCGACGTGCTCCTCGGCGATCCCCGCTTCGACGGCGCTCTCGCGCACGCGCTCCATCGCGATCCCGCTGGTGACGCTCGGCGCCGCGCGCACGGGTAGAACGCCGATGGGCGCGGCGGGATGTGACTCGGTCGCCTGCTGCAGATCCGCGGCGCGCTGCCACACGGCCTGCGCCTGCGTGTCCGAGAGCAGTTGCGCTGCCACCGACTTCTGTCGCTCCCATGCCTTTTCGTCCCACGCGTGGTCGAGCGCGCTCGCAAGCGCATCACCGGTCGCGTAGCGCGCGTCCGGAGACTTCGCGAGGCAGCGATCGATCACCGCAGCGATCGCCGACGGCAGATTCGGCGCGACCGAGAGCAGCGCCGGCGCGGGCTTCGTGACGTGCGCGACGATCACCGCCGACGCGCTCTCGTTATCGAACGGCAGCCGGCCGCTCAGCGCCTGAAAACCCACGACGCCCAGCGAGTAGAGATCGCTGCGGCCGTCGAGCCTGTCGCCGGACACCTGCTCGGGGCTCATGTAGTGGACGGAGCCGAGCACCTGTCCTGTCATCGTCAGCGGTGCGGCCTCCGCGACGCGCGCGATCCCGAAGTCCGTCACCATCGCGCGTCCGGTGCGCGCGTCGATGAGAATGTTTTCGGGTTTGATGTCGCGGTGGACGACGCCGCGTTCGTGCGCATACGAGAGTGCGAGCGCGACGTCGCGGAGAATCGGGATGACGATCGCGGGGTCGAGCGGGCCGTCTCGTCGCAGTCGTTCGGCGAGTGACTCACCGTCGACGAAGCCCATCACGAAGTAGACGCGCGAATCGATCTCGCCGGCGCCGTGGATGGCGACGATGTTCGGATGCGTGAGTCGAGCGGACGTGCGTGCCTCGCGGAGGAAGCGCTCGCGCACATCGGCGCTGCCGGCGAGCATGGGCGGGAGGACCTTGATCGCGACCTCGCGCTCGAGCTTCACATCGTGGGCGAGGTAGACGATCCCCATTCCGCCGCGGCCGAGCTCGCGCTCGATCTCGTACTGACCGGCGAGCGCGGCGGCGAGTGGTGCGATGTCGGGCTGGAGGGGGATAGCGGTCACCCCGTATGCTATGGCCGCCCGGGCCCGGTGAAAAGCCCGGCGACTCGTTCGTCGCCGGGCGGGAGCTACTGAACCGTGACCGTTCCCGATTCGACCGTTCGTCCGTGCACCGTGCAGAAGAACGAGAAGATGCCGGCTCGCGGGAAGCGCACGGAGTATGCGCCGGTGGACTGGATCGTGGACGCCGTGATCGTGGCGTCGTCGAAAGTCACTCCGTGCGCGTTATTGCCCGTCCAGACCCAGGTCACGGTGCCGCCGGGGGCGACGGAGACGGACGCGGGGCTGTAGCCATTGTCGAAAATGATGACGGACGCCGTGTCGAGAGCGCCGGAGCTGTCCGGGGTGCCCGTTCCACCGCCACCGTTGCCTCCAATCTGCGTTCCGCCGCTGTTATACGGATCTAATGTCGATTCATTGAAGCATCCGACGGCGACGATAGTTACTAGCGCGAGAAATGCGAGCAGAGTACGGCGCATCATGCCTCCTCGCGGAAACCGCCGCGATAGCGGAAAAACGGCAAAAAAAGAGGCCAAAATGGACTTGACCTACCCCCCCTTGGGAGGCTACTAAGTCGTTGTACGAGAAAGGACGAACAGAACTGCGGTCGGAAACGTATATTGGGCTGGAATCGACGAAACTTTAGGGCTTCAACCGGTGTTAGGATAACAGCGATCCTTCCTAATTCTTTAAGCACTTGGCGCCTGGTGGCGACGCATGAGCCCGCCAGGACAGGGAGAGTTCATTGACCATGGCAACAGCACCCCGCACACGTTCCCGTCGTCGTACGGCCACCCCGGCTGCTATCTCCGGGGCGCTTCGTGACGCTGATCTCATTGATCTCTACATCGCGGAAACCGGCCGCATGCCGGTACTCGCCGCTGAGGACCAGAAGCAGCTCGCGCGCCTCATGCGCGACGAGAAGCGGAGCCGCGCCGAGCGCGAGGCTGCGCGCGAGAAGCTCATCGAGGCGAATCTGCGCTTCGCATTCTCGGTTGCGAAAAAGTACCAGAACCGTGGGCTCGATCTCGAGGATCTGATCAGCGAAGCAAACGCCGGTCTCGTTCGCGCGGCGGACAAGTACGATCCGAACGTCGGCGTCAACTTCATCAGCTACGCGGTGTGGTGGATTCGCCAGGCGGTGTTCGCAGCGATTGCGACCCATGGTCGTGCGATTCGTTTACCGCTCAATCGTACCGGTGACCTGACTCGCGTGACGCGTGCGCAGGCCGCGCTTCGCGATGCACTCCGTCGCGAGCCGACGCCGGATGAAATCGGCAAGGTCGCGCAGCTCGCGCCGGATGTCGTCCAGAGCCTGCTCGGCGTCGTCACGCCGGAGCGTTCGCTGGATGAGCCGCTCGGGGGCGCGCGTGGCGAACGTGATGGTCAGACGCTCGCGAGCGTGGTCGCCTCGGAAGCGTCGGGAGAGGGCTACGATGCACTCTCGAGCGCGGAAGACGAGTCTCGTCGTGCTGCGCTGTACCGTGCGCTCGAGCAGCTTCCACCGCGCGATCGTCGTATCCTCGTCATGTACTACGGCCTCGAAGATGAGCCGATGACGCTGGACCAGATCTCGAAGCTCTTCGGCGTCACGCGCGAGCGTGTGCGTCAGCTTCGCGACCGTGCGCTCAAGTCGCTCCGCGCGCACGATGCGGCGGCGACGCTGCACGACGAGTGGGCCGCGTAAGCACGTAGCTCCATCGGCGAAGCGAGTCGGTAAACGCCCCCGGAAGCCTTTCTGGCAGCCGGGGGCGTGTTGCATCTTCTTGCTGCGCGCGCCCGGCACGGCGACATTCCCGAATGGCACAACGAGCGCGACGACCTCAGATCCACAAGTTCGGTGGGGCCTCACTGGCCGACGCGACCGCGGTGCGACACGCGGTCGCGTTGATTGTGCGCCATCGCGCCGAGCCGACGGTCGTGGTGCTCTCGGCGATGGCCGGCGTCACCGACGCGCTGCTCGGCATCGCGAAGCGCGCGGTCGTCGGCGATGTCGCGGGTGCGCTCAGGGAATCGGCGCGGCTCAGGGCGCGCCACGTCGATGTCGCCCGCGCGGTGCTGCGCGGCGCGGCGCAGCGCGCGGAGGTCGTGCGCGGGATCGACGAGTCGTTTCAGGAGCTCGACACGCTCGTGCGCGGACTCGACGCGGTGCGCGAGCTCACGCCGCGCACCACCGATCTCATCGTGGCGCGCGGGGAGCGGCTGAGCGCGACGCTCGTCGCCGCTGCACTGCGCGCGCTGCGCGTGAAGGGGCGCTACGTCGACGCGACACGCGTCATCCACACCGACGACGCGTTCGGTTCTGCGACGCCGATTCTCGCCGCCACCGATCGCGCGGCCCGCGCGGTGATCATGCCGCTGCTCGCGCGCGGTGAGATCGCGATCGTTCCCGGTTTCTTGGGTGTGTCGCCCGACGGCGCGGTGACGACGCTCGGCCGCGGCGGGTCCGATCTCTCCGCGACGCTGCTCGCGCGCGCGCTCAATGCGCGCGCGGTGTCGCTGTGGAAGGATGTGCCCGGGCTCCTCACTTCGGATCCGCGTCTGGTGCCGCACACGAGCGTGATCGCGCAGCTGCATCCGCGCGAGGCGGCGGAGCTCGCGTACTACGGCGCGAAGGTGCTGCATCCGCGCGCGCTCATCCCACTGACGCGGCGCGCGATGCCGCTCTTCGTGCGGCCCTTCGCGGATCCGGATTCGACCGGTACCGAAGTCTCGTCGCGGCGGATGGTGCAGCGCTTTCCGGTGAAGGCGCTCTCGATCTCCGCGGAGCTGGCGATGATCACCGTGGCGGGGAACGGGATGCTCGGCGTGCCGGGCATCGCGGCGCGCACCTTCGGAACTCTGCAGCGCGAGGGAATCTCGGTGTCGTTGATCTCGCAGGCCTCGTCGGAGCATTCGATCTGCTTCAGTGTGCCGGCCGCGGCAGCCGCGCGCGCGAGACAGGGGCTGTCGAACGAGTTTCGCCACGAGATCGCGAACCGCGAGATCGACTCCGTGACTTCGCGTGACGATGTGGCAACCATTGCCATAGTCGGACTCGGCGTCGGCGACATGCCGGGGACGGCGACGCGCGCATTCGAGGCGCTGTCGACTGCCGGGATCAACGTCGTCGCGCTGGCGCAGGGGTCGTCGGAGCTCAATCTCTCCGTCGTCGTCGACGCCGTGAATGGCGTTACCGCGCTCCGGCGCATTCATTCGGCGTTCCAGCTCGATCGCATTGGCGGGGGTGGAGCGACGGGCGGCGCCCACGTCGACGCGGTGCTCCTCGGCTACGGCGCGATCGGTCAGCGAGTGGCGGCGCACATCGCGCGGAACGCAAAGAGGAGCGGCGCGCCGAGGGTGGTGGGGATCATCGATCGGAGCGGGTACCTGTTCGATGCGGCGGGGCTGTCGCCGGCGCGCCTGGCGAAGGCGAGTGCGGAGAAGCGCGCCGGTCGGAGTATCGCGACGCTTCCAGGCGCGCACCACTCGGCGACTGCGGCATCGCTGGCCCAGATCGGGCGGCATGCGTTGTCTCGTCCCGTGTGCATCGATCTGACCGCGGAGGAGACGACGCCGCTATTGATGGACGCGATCCGCGCGGGGATGGACGTAGTGATGGCGAACAAGCGTCCGCTGAGCGGTTCGCGCGCGAGCGTGCGCGCCCTGCGCGCGCTCGCGGAGGAGCATGGCGCGCGGCTGCGCGCCGAGACGACGGTGGGCGCGGCGCTCCCGGTGCTGGATACGTATGCGAAGCTCGTCGAGTCGGGTGATCGGATGCGCCGCATCGACGCGTGTCCATCGGGGACGCTGGGCTTTCTCTTCGACGAGCTCGGACGCGGGAAGAAATTCTCGGCGGCACTCCGCGACGCGATGGCTCGTGGCTACACGGAGCCTGATCCGCGCGACGATCTCTCGGGGATGGATGTGGCGCGCAAGGCGCTCATCCTGGGGCGGCTGCTCGGCTTCGACGGCGAGATGAGCGATGTGAAGGTGGAGTCGCTGGTCGCGCCGGAAGCGGTGAAGATGCCGCTCGCGAAATTCCTGAAGAGCCTGGAGAAGTTCGACGAGGCGTGGAGCGCGCGTGTGGCGAAGGCTGCAGCGCGCGGGGGCGTGCTGCGCTACCAGGCGACGTCGAGCGCGCGGAAGGTGAGCGTCGGGCTCGTGGTCGCGGACTCATCGAGCCCGATGGCATCGCTCCGCGGGACCGATAATCAGTTCGTGTTCGTGAGCGAACGATACAGGACGAACCCGATGGTCATCTCGGGGCCCGGGGCGGGCCCGGATGTGACGGCGAGCGGGGTGTTGAACGATCTCCTGCAGCTGGCCCGTGGGCGTTAGGGCCGGCGACTATCGCTTTGCCCGCTCGTACTGCTTCGGCCACGGCACATCCACGCCGAGCTCTTTCGCCGCGTGCAGCGGGAAGTACGGATCGCGCAGCTCCTCGCGCGCGAGCAGTACCAAGTCCGCCTTCCCTTCGCGGATGATGTCGTCGGCCTGCTTCGCGGTGGTGATGAGACCCACGGCGCCGGTCGGAACTCCGGCGTCCTTCCGCACGCGCTCCGCGAACGGCACCTGATAGCCGGGCCTGAGCGGGATGCGGACGTTCGCTACGTTGCCGCCGGATGAGCAGTCGATGAGGTCGACGCCGAGTGGGTGGAGCATGCGCGCGAGCTCGACGGAATCTTCGACGGTCCAGCCGCCCTCGATCCAGTCGCTCGACGAGATGCGCACGAAGAGCGGAAGATGCTCGGGCCACACTGCGCGCACGGCATCGACGATCTCGCGCAGGAAGCGAGTGCGGTTCTCGAAGGAGCCGCCGTATTCGTCGGTGCGCGTGTTGGAGATCGGATCGAGGAACTCGTTGATCAGGTAACCGTGCGCTCCGTGAAGCTCGATCAGCTGGAAGCCCGCGGCGAGCGCGCGAACTGCGGCGGCGGCGAAGCCCTTCACGATATCTTGAATTCCAGAGATCTCGAGCGCGACCGGCGTCGCGTAGCCGTCGTCGAAGGGGATCGCGCTCGGCGCGACCGGTGGCCAGCCGCCATCTGCAGGGCGTACCAGCTTGCCGCCCTTCCACGATGACGCCATGCTCGCCTTCCGCCCCGCGTGTGCGAGCTGGATTCCGGGCACCGCGCCGTGCTCGACGACGAACGCGTTGATACGCGCGAGCATCTCGATGTGCTCGTCCTTCCAAATGCCCAGGTCGTCGGGGGAGATGCGTCCCTCCGGCACCACGGCGGTCGCCTCGGTGATGATGAGCGCCGCGCCGCCGACGGCGCGGGAGCCGAGGTGGACCAGGTGCCAGTCGTTGGCGAATCCATCGACGCTCGAGTACTCGCACATGGGCGAGACGGCGATGCGATTTTTGAGGGTGATGCCGCGAATCGTCAGCGGTGAGAAGAGCGTGTCGGTCATGGGGACGAACGGCGGGCGCACGCGTCGCGTTCCCGATGCCGCGCGACGCGACGAGCGCATCTGAGGTTGCGGCGGCAGCCGACGGCTGCCGCCGCCTCGCGACAGCTTTATCAGAAATGCAATCCGAGCGCGAGCGCCTTTCCGCCCTTGATGGGAGCGATGATTGCACGCGACTGCGCGCTGCGCAGGAGCCCAGCGGGTGAGATCGGAGAGACACGCTTGAAGCGCTCGCTCTTGTGCAGTGCGCCGATTACGCCGCCGAGCACTCCACCCACCACCACGCCGGTCACGCCAAGGATGAGCGCACCGGCACCGGGGCCCGCACCAAAGCACTGACCACTGCAGTGGCTTCCGGCGCCAATCGCGGCGCCCCCGACAACTCCAATGCCGCCGCCCACCAGTGCGCCGTAGAGCAGCCCGTGACTGAACGAGGCATGACGGCCGCGGCTTACCTCGAGCCTCGAGATGTCCGACATTGCGAGCATAACCGTGTCGCCCGAGCCGTCGGTGCGCAGCCCGAGGCTGTCATTGCGCACGGCGTAAATGCTTCCAATGCGCTTCGACGGCACGAAGCGGTTAGGTACGGTGAGACGCACGCGAACATCGCCCGCGGGCGCGGGTGTCAGCGCACTGTGCGAGAGCTGCGCAGCCAACGGGGTGGATTGCGCGATTGCGACCGTGGCAATCAGCGCTGTGAGATACAGCGGGTTGCGGTGCATGGGGACGTCCGATGCTAGGGGTGATTGGCGATCCAAACGACACGGATCAGCTACGCTCCCATGCTAGGCCGTTAGCCCATGCGCTCTCTATACGACCCATGCCGTACGATGCCCGTCGCCGCGTCGCACATTCGTGCGGATTCGGCCCGCATTGATACGCAGCGTGACGTATGTGCCGCTGCCGAATCAGGGAGGCTGCTGCAGTCGTCCGCCGCGCACCAAATCCGTCAGCTCTCCGCGATCGTGGATGCCGAGCAGTCGAAAAATGTTCTCGACGTGCGTGCGCACGGTCGCGGTGCTGAGCTGCAGACGCGCGGCGATTTCCTTGTTCGACAGCCGCTGCGACACCAGCAGCGCAACCTCGTGCTGCCTGGCCGAGAGCGCCCCGCCGCCGCCCGATCGAGAGCGCGCGCGAGGCGGGCGCACGCCGATCTTCTCGAGTGCTTCGCGCGCGCGTGCCAGAGGATGCTCGGCGCCGAGGGCAGAAAAGGTTTGAAAGGCACTCTTCAGCATGCGAGTAGCCCCGACGGTGTCGCCGCACCGAACGCGCAAGCCGCCCACGACGAGCCTGAGCCGCGCGGCATCGAACACGCAGGGGAAGGCCTCCAGCTGATCGGCGGCCGCCTCGACCCGCTCGACAGCTGCGAGAGTCAGGTCGCGCTGCACCTCCAGCAACGCATCCGCCGCCTCGCTCCAGGCGATGCCAAGCTGATGGCCGACGCGCTCGGATTCCTCCCTGAGCCTGCGACTGAGGGCGGGTACCGGTCCCGGCATCTCCATGCGCAAATACGCTTCGATGGTCGCGGGCAGGAGCCGGTAGATCGCCCAGATGGTCTGCCCCGTGCGCTCGGCGATCGCGAGACCCTCGGTACCGATTCGTATCGCTTCGTCGTATCGCCCGATCGCCGTGTAGTAAATCGCCATTCCGATGTGCGAGCGCAGCATGCCCGTCACGTCTCGAGGGGCGTCGGTATGAATACTCGCTCCGGAGATCTCCCACGCTTCATCCAGATAGTTCTTCGCGCGCTCGAGATTGCCTCGGCCGACATACGTGATTGCGGTCCACACGAGGAGGCGCGGGAGCAGCGTGCGCTGACCGAACGCGCGGGCGAGCGTGATGCTGTGCTCCCCAAGCGCAAGGGCCGTATCCCATTGACCGAGGGCGGAGTGGAACTCGACCGCGATCTCGCAGTTCCAAATGCGGAGAATGGGAGAGCGCAGCTCATCCGCGATGCGATCGACCTCCACGAGGTGGCGCTCCGTCTCCGCCACATCGCCGGTCATGCCGCCCACAGCCGCGAGGGCCCAGTGCGCGGACCAGGAAACAGCGGGCTGACGACTGTGCTCACCGAGAGAGAGCGCGCGCGCTGCGTGCTCGCGCACGCCTCGAACGTCGCACATCACCGTCGCAACGAGAAGCATCGACCGGTGCGTGCGTGCCTGGAGACCCACGTCGCCGCTACGCTCCGCCTCCACGAGCGCCTGCCGGAGCTCCTCGGTGGCGCGCGCCTGCTGCCCCATCTCCATGAGACTTGCGGCGTGCGCGAGACGCAGACTCACCGCAAGTCCATCGAGTCCGGCGTCCAGCGCCAGCGACAAACCCGCGCCATAGTGCTCGAGTGCCGTCGCGTGCATCCCGTGCGAATAGTAAGCGAGGCCAATGCGACGCTCCATTTCCGCCACGCGTGCGATGTCGCCGCGGCTCGCCGCGTCGTCGCGCGCGCGCGACCACAGCCGGAGGGACTCCTCGCGCTCGCCAAGTCGCTGGCGTGCCGACGCAAGGTCCGCGATCAGCATGGCATCGATGGCATCCGCGCCATCGTCGGTCGACATGCGATCGCACTGCAACAATGCAGAGCTCAGGTACGCAGCCGCTTCCTGATCGGCATGCGTCGCGAGCGCCGAGCGTCCGGCCTTGATTAGATAGGTGATGGCTTTGGGAACCATCGCGCCGTCTCCCGCGCGCAGTAAATGATACGCGAGCTCACCGGCGTGCTCCGTCGCCTGCGCACCGTAGAGTGTCTCCAGCGCCTCGGCGATCGTCGCGTGCAGCGTCTGAGCGCGCGCGAGCCCGAGCTCGGCGTAGAGCGTCTCGCGGATCATTGGATGAACGAAGTCGAACACCACGTGATCGTCCTCCGCGCGCTCGTCGAGCTCCCGCCGCTGTAGCAGCTCCTGCACTGCGGCCAGCAGCTCGTCTCTCGAAAGCGTGGAAATCGCGCGAAGGGCGGCCAGCGACACGCGCGCGCCGAGTGCGGCGGCGAGGTCCGCCGCGGTTCGAGCCGATGGCGAGAGCACAGCAAGCCGTGCAGACAATGCATCGCGGATCGAGGGAGGGAGATCGAGCCCCTCGACATTCCAGCCGCTCCAGATCCCGATGCTGCGCGACAATCGCCCGCTCGCGATCAGCCACTTCAGAACCTCTTCGAGAAAAAACGGATTGCCGCGCGTCCAGCCGAACAGCAGAGCGGCGAACTCCCGCGGCACGACGCCCGGTCCGCCGAAGAGTTGATGCAACAGCTCGAGCGTGTCCGCCGCGGTGAAGCGGCGTACCTCGTGGTATCCTGCGCCCGCCTGTGTGCGAAGGGAGTGCTCGATCGTGCGGAAGTTTGGAGCTGCTCCCCGATCGAGCGGGATGTAGGTGCAGACGATCGCGAGAGGGACGTCGGACACCTGACGCGCCATGAAGTGCAGGAGCTCGAGCGACGCGGCGTCGGCGCAGTGCAGATTCTCCAGCACCAGCAGCAATGGACGCTTGCGGGCGAGACAGCTCACGAATTCCGTGAACGTCCACAACATCCGCGCCTTGAACTCGGGCGCATTGCCGCCGTCGGCAGCGCTCGGATGGGCCCCCGCGACGAGCGTCGGGAACAGCTGCGCCATTTCGGCCATCCCTCCTCGGGACAGAGCCGAGACGGTGTGCGCGTCCATCTGGCGCAGCAGCGGTACGAACGCATCGGCGAAGAGTGCGTGTGGCACGCCCGACTCCGCCGAGTAGGCGGCGCCAACCGCGGTCACCCACTTTCGTGCGCGCGCCTGTTCGAGCACCGCCTGTACGAGCCTCGTCTTCCCGACACCCGCCTCCCCCGCGAGCAGCGTGATCGAGCTGCGCCCGGTCGCGGCCTGATCGAGGGCGAGGCGGAGCGCTTCGACTTCAGTTGCGCGCCCGACCAGTGGAAACGGGTTGGGAAGCGCCGCCGGACCAACGAACATGGCGTTTCCTCCGAACAGCCTGCTCCGGAAGCTGGATGAGGCTGGTTGAATTGGCAATATCTTCCCATCCGTGCCTCGCTCGTCGCGCGGACTGTTCATGGCATCGCCATATCGCCCATGGCGAGACTCGCCTCATCACGCTGCACGTCCGCATCGGCGCGGTCCAGCCGAGGCCAACGCGACAGGTCATCGGGTGCGAACGCGCCGGCGATCGAGCCCATGCCGCCGTGCGACAGCATCTTGCCGGTGGGATTGTCGTATTCGGCGACGATGCGATAACGATGTCCCGCCTCGAGGCGCAGGCCATCTTCGTGAAATCCGAAGTTGAATCGCGATACACCGCGAATGTGCCCATCGCCCGTGCGCTGCGCGCGCAACCGCGCGAACACCTTCCCGCTCTCGGCATCCTCGAGTCGAAGCGCGACGCCGTAATCGTGCATGTGTCCACCGATGCCCAGCAGCCGGCCGCCGATCGGCATCGTGAACTCCGCAGACCGCACCGAGGTGCCCGGGGGCACATCGAACGCGGTCGTACCGCCGATCTGGTTGTTGACGTCCGCGTAGAAAGGAAGAACCTCGATGGGCCGATGCCGTTGCATCCGCGCCCACGGCAGCGTGACGATGACGTATGCGTGCGCGATCACTGTATCGGAGAGGCCGTGCAGGCCGGCATAGACGCCGAGCGAATCGCCGCGGTGCAGCGGCACGCCGACACCCGATGGCAGCATCACGTTGTCGGTCTCGCTTCCGACCGCCAGCAGCCGTTCGATCATCGGATAGACGAGCTGCCGGCGACTGAAGTTGGCGAGTCCCGCATGATGGACCATCGCGCGAGGAAGCGGCTCGTTCCCCGATGCATCGGCATCGCACAGCACGATCTGATAGCCGCGCAGCCATCCTTCCACCGGCCACTCCGCGCGCAGCACGGTCGCGCCCATCGAGGCGTCGTGCGCATGGTGGCTTGACTCGCCCTTGATGCGATACGGCCCCGCGATGATGCGAATCATGTCGTGCGCGGAGTCCACGGTAATCCTCGCCGCGGGTGCGAGCGAGTCGGTATTCACGGTGGGCACGGAGGTGGACGCTCCCATGTCCGTCGTACCCTGGGCTCCTCGCATCTCGACCGCCGTCGGACAGGTGCGGGGACGACCCTGTGCGTCCGCGCGCAGTGTCGTCATCAGTGCGACGAGGCACACTGCGACGCGTGCCCCCCGCCGGTGTGTGCGCGCACGCGGATCCGTAAACATCTGCATGTGTCGAGTCACAGGGCTCCCGATGGTTGGGGATCTCGCACCGCGCGGGGCTCGCGCAGGTGCTTGATCAGGAGGCTACTCGTCGCCGCCCGCGCGGGAACTACGCTCGATTACGTAGCGAGGGGATACGAACGACGTAGGCAATTCCCTCCGGCGAGCGTCGCGGAAACCCCTAACTTCGACGCACGTCCGACACCCCAGATATCTCCACCGCGCTCGATGACCGCTACGTCATCGAGCGAGAGATCGGTGCGGGGGGTATGGCCGTGGTCTACCTCGCGCGCGACAGGAAGCTCGATCACGAGGTGGCGCTCGAGGTGCTCCGCCCCGAGGTCGGCGCGACGGGCGATCGCGGCATCGACGCGCGCAGCGATGTGTACTCGCTGGCTTCCGTTCTGTACGAGATGCTGGCGGGCGAGCCGGCGGTGACTGGCGCGAGCGCGCAGTCGATGATCGCGATACTGATGACGGAGCGGCCGACGCATCTGCGTGTGCTGCGCGACACGGTGCCGGAGGAGATCGACGCCGCGGTGGCGAAGGCGCTGGCGAAGACGCCGGCCGATCGATTTGCGAGCGCCGGCGATTTCTCGAAGGCGCTCGACGTGAAGCCGGGAACGCTCGCGGCGGCGCGAACGGCGAGCGAGCCCAGGCCGAAGAGCAAGCGCGTTGCGATCGTCGGTGGAGTGATGCTGCTCGCGGCGATCGTCGCGGCCGGGGCGTTCGCGATGCGCGGGAAGCACGGTAGCTCGAGCGCGGTTGCAGGCACCGCCGCGAGCCTCGGCCAGCGCACCCAGCTCACGACATCGGGCGCGGTGATCGTCCCTGCGATCTCTCCCGATGGAAAGCAGCTCGCCTACATCACGAAGAAGTGCGCGTCGGGCGTGTGCAAGTACACGGTGGTGGAGCAGGATGTTGGCGGCACCACGACGCGTATGATCCTCGAGGGCGCGTCCGCCGGCTGCTATCTCGAGTGGAGTCCTGATCGGCGCAACCTGATGTTCAACGGCACCGTGAACGGGGCGCATCGGTATGTCCTGCTCTCGGCGCTCGGGGGCGAGCCGCGTTTCATCACGCAGGGAGTCGCCACCTTTTTCGCCGGCGGCGACTCACTGCTGATCGGGCCGTGCCTTTCACTCCGACTCCGTCTACTACATTCGCGTCGCATTGCTCGACGGCTCGGTGCACGACAGCATTCGCGTGCGGGCGCGGGACAGGGAATCGCGGCGATCTCATCGATGCCCGGCACCAGCTGGATCGTGACGCTGATTCTGCAGCAGCCGCACGGGCTCTGGCAGATCATCGATCGTGCGGGCAAGGTCGCTGATCACGTCGTGAACGCGTGCACGTGCGGCGGCAAAGCAACGTTCGATGCGGTGTGGCTCCAGCGGCTCGGCGATGGTACCGGCGAGTCGATCGCGCGCATCGCGGTCGATCCGGCTACGGGTCGCCTCGCGACGCGGCAGGACACGATGGTGACGGGATTGTTCACCGGCTTCTCGATCACCGACGACGGCAAGGCGATGGTGATGGACGAAGGCACGTACGACTTCAACGTCTGGAACCTCGACTCTGCCGACGTGCTCAAGGGGCGCTACCCCGACGAGCGCCGCGTCGCGCACGCGTCGAGCCCTGTGTCGGCGAACCTCTCACCCGATGGTGCGCGGCTCACCGTTCGTCGCGATGTCCCGACTGGAGGCGGGCACGCCGAGGTGCGCTACTGGTTGATGCCCTTCGGCGGAGGGATGGAGAATCCGATCAACAGCGGAGGGCGCCCCTTTTACGTGGCTTGGTCCGACTCCGTCACCCTTGATCTGGGACGACAGACGCCCGCTGGCCTGCATCTCACCGAGATGGATGTGCGCACCAACGCGCAGCGAAATGCCCTCGACCTTCCAGACTCGGTATTAGCGTCGGCGACGTCGTTCTCCGATGGGTGGGCGTGGATTCCGGCCACGGGCGACAAGATCATCGTGAAGCGCGCCGGGAAGGCTCACGAGTATGCAAAGCCACCGGGAGTTTCTTTCGTCTACGACGTTATAGCGGATCAGGCGGGCAATCGACTCTTTTATACTGGACCGGATGCGACGACGGGCGGCGACTCGCTCACATTCGGCGTGCTCTCGCCCGACAACGGTGCGTTCACCCAATGGGGTGCGCTGACCGCGGAATTCGGCCACATCACCCCGCTCGCGGGCGGTAGCGTGTTCATCGTCGTCTCGCAGTCGCAGGAGTCGCTGAGCTTCTTCAAGTCGTCTGGACCGGGGCAGATGCGGCCGCTGGGCGTCTCACCGCGCCCGCTTCGCAACCTCTCGGTTTCGCGCGACATGAAACGCGCGTCGGCGTTCGAGCGCGACTACCGCGCCGATGCGTGGATGAGTAAGGTCGTCACCCACGATTAGTGCTAATGCGCCATGTGCTCAGCGGGCGCCGGCAAGTTCACCAGCACCGCCGTCACCACGAGCACGATCGCCGCGACTCCTATCTCCCACTTCGCCGAGCGGTTCAGCCTGAGCGCCGCTTCCTCCGTGCCCAATGTGGGCATGAGTCGCTTGTTGTTGTACGCGCCGAGCGAGAAGACCGTCGCCACCAGGCAGAGCTTCACGAGCAGCGTTTCGCCGTACGCGCTCGTCCACAGCGCCGAGAACGCGCCGAGGTGCTTCCACGCAGTTGTGACGCCGCTGAGCACGAGCACTCCCGCGCTCCACAGCGCGAGCGTCGAGAAGCGGTTCACCATCGTCGCGACCGCGGGACCGCGATCCGATGTGGCGAAGACGCCGCTCATCGCGGTCGCGATCCCCGCGACGACCATCACGAAGAGCGTCCCGATCCACATCGACGCCGCGAAGACGTGGACCGGATTGATGAGTGCATCGAGCTCGAGGCCGCGCGAGAATGCGCCGCGGAATGCGATCACCAGCGTCGCGACCGCCGCGAGCACCCACATTGCGATCGCATCGCGCCACGCACTCGCCGCTGCAGCGAAGGCGATGAGTGCGACAAGCGTGACGATCTCGCCCGCGATCATCCCCGGGCTGCGGGTGAGCGCGTCGGCAAGCGATATCTGCTTCTCGGTCATCGTCGAGCTCACGGACATACCGATCGTCAGCAGTCGCAGCAGCGCGCCGACGATACCGATGCGGGCGGCCGAGCGGGAGGCGACGCGCATGGCGTCGGAGTTGTGGCCGAACGACGGGCGCAGCAGTAGAAAGTAGAACGCGGCGGCGCCGACGATGAAGAAGATTGCGATGAACGAGACGTACTCGTGAATGACGTCGACGACGGTGAAGTCGGCGGCCTCGGCGAGTAGAAGTGTGGCTGGAAGGATCATCTCACTCGTTGTCCATGTGGAAATTCAAGTGAAGCACACCTACGGTGCGCGCTTTGCAATACGAACGCCTGTCCGTCACGGAGAGCTAGATGATGCACGCCAGCAGAACGACCTGGCGCTCGATCGCCCGTTCCCTCGCAGTCGCGGCACTACTGCCCGCCGGCGCGTTCGCACAGGCCCAGACAGCGCCCGCACTCGCTAAAAGCCCGGCTCCCTCTGCACCCGCCAGCAAGCACAACATGCTGCCCGCAGGCTCGAAAGAGGGCGACTGGACCATTCCCGGTCACGACTACGGCAGCACACGATACAGCGAGCTGGACAAGATCACGACGAGCAACGTGGCACAGCTCAAGGAATCGTGGGCCTACACCACCGGCATCGCGGACGGGCACGAGGGACAGCCCCTGGTGGTCGGTGGCAGAATGTATATCGTCACGCCGTACCCCAACAAGCTCGTTGCGTTCGACCTCTCGAAGCCGGGTCCCGCGAAGCTGTGGGAGTACGCTCCGCCAATCGATCAGACCGCGTTCGGCAAGGCATGCTGTGATGACGTCAATCGCGGCGCCTCGTACTACGACGGCAAGATCATCTACAACGTTCTCGACAACGCGACGGTCGCGATCGATGCAGTCACCGGCAAGCAGATCTGGCGCACCAAGCTCGCCGATCCGAACCAGGGATCGACGATGACGATGGCGCCACTCGTCGTGAAGGGGAAAGTCTACGTCGGCAATTCCGGCGGCGAGATGGGTGTGCGCGGCTGGATCACGGCGCTCGACGCGAAGACGGGAAAGATCGCGTGGCAGGCGTACAACACGGGTCCCGACAAGGACGTGAAGGTCGGTTCCGCGTTCAAGCCGTTCTATGCATCGCTCAAGCCCGCGAACATGGGCGTCACGAGCTGGCGCGGCGATCAGTGGAAGATCGGTGGGTCGACGGTGTGGGGGTGGATCACCTACGATCCGGAAACGAACTCGGTGTTCTACGGCACCGCGAATCCGGGAACGTGGAACCCCGACCTGCGTCCCGGCGACAATCTCTACTCCACGGCCGCAATGGCGCGCGACGCAGACACGGGTGAGCTCAAGTGGGCGTACCAGTATACGCCGCACGATGCATGGGACTACGATGGCGTCAACGAGCACATCGTCGCCGACATTCCGTTCAACGGCACCACTCGAAAGGTGGTCGTGCACTTCGATCGCAACGGCTTCGCGTACACGATCGATCGTAGCACCGGCGAAGTGCTCGTCGCGCAGCCGTTCCAGTATTTGAACTGGGCGACCGGCGTCGACCTCACGTCGGGACGACCGACCCTCGTCGATGCGAAGCAGACGCACCAGGGGCGCATGACGACGAACATCTGTCCGTCGTCCACCGGCGCGCGCGACCAGCAGCCCGCCGCGTTCTCGCCGCGCACGCATCTCTTCTACACGCCGGCCACGAATCTCTGTATGGACTACGGCGGCATCGAGGCGAAGTACATCGCGGGGACGCCGTACGTGGGCGCCGCTGTGAAGATGTACGGAGGCCCGGGCGGCAATCGCGGCGAGTTCCTCGCCTGGGATGCCGGCACCGGGAAGAAGGTCTGGGGGATCAAGGAGAACTTCCCCGTCTGGTCCGGCGCGCTCGTCACCGCCGGCGACGTCGTCTTCTACGGGACGATGGACGGCGACTTCAAGGCGGTGAATGCCACGAGCGGGGAAGTGCTCTGGAAGACGCACTTCAAGTCGGGAATCATCGGCAACCCGATGACGTTCATCGGTCCGGATGGAAAGCAGTACGTCGCGATCTATGAGGGCGTGGGCGGATGGGCCGGCGCAATCGTTCCCGGCAATCTCTCCCCCGATGATCCCTTCGCCGCGCTCGGCGCGGTCAACGCGATGCGGGATCTCCCCGATCACACGAAGGCAGGCGGCGCACTCCACGTCTTCACGCTGCCGTGATCGCACGCGCGGCGCTCGCTCTGCTCGTGTTCTCGACGGTTGGCGCCTCCGCGCGCCAATCGCCGAAGCCGCCGCTCCGCGTGTGCGCCGATCCGAACAATCTTCCGTTCTCGAATGAGCAGCGTGCGGGTTTCGAGAATCGGATCGCCGACCTGCTCGCCCACGACATGGGGACGACGGTGGAGTTCAGCTGGCGTCCGCAGATGCGCGGCTTCGTGCGCAAGGGGCTCAAGGCGGGCGCGTGCGATGTGTACATGGGCGTGCCCGTCGCCTTCGGCCCATTGCTCACCACCGCGCCGTACTATCGCTCGACGTACGTAATGGTTTATCGCTCGAATGGTGCGGTGCACGTGCGATCGCTCGACGACAGCGCTCTGCGCTCGCTCAAGGTCGGCGTGCACATGATCGGCGACGACTATCAGAATACTCCGCCCGCGCAGGCGCTCGCCTCGCGCGGAATGATCGACAACGTGCGCGGCTACCCGATCGTCGGGGACTACTCAAAGCCCAATCCGCAGGCGCGTATCATCGAAGCGCTCGAAAAGGGGGAGATCGACGTGGCCATCGTCTGGGGGCCGTTCGCGGGCTACTTCGCCAAGCGCTCGGCTGTGAAGCTCACGATCGTTCCGGTCACGCCATCCGCGGATCCGTCCGGGCAGATCTTCGCCTTCGACATCGCGATGGGACTGCGGCGCACCGACACCGCGCTGGCGCGCACGCTCGACTCGCTGCTCGTTCGCGAGCGGCCCGCCATTCACAAAATTCTGTCCGACTACGGCGTTCCACTCGATACCGCACAGGTGTCGGGTGGTGCGATTCACGGAGAATGACAATGCGAACAAGGATCCGGGCGATCGTTTTCGGCGGCGCCATCATCTCGCTGTTCTCGCTGGCGGCGTGCGGCAAACCGCAGACGAAAGACCAGGACAAAGCCGGTGCGAAGCCTGGAAGCAGCGAGGATGTCGGGCAGCACACCTTCAGCGGCGACGCGAAGCTCGCGGTGCAGGGGCGCGAGCTCTTCATCGCGAACAACTGCTACGGCTGCCACGGTGGTCTCGCGGGCGGTGCGATGGGACCGAGCCTTCGCGATACGACGTGGAAGTACGGAGGCAGCGACTCACTCATCTACCACAGTATTCACGATGGACGACCGATGGGAATGCCGCCGTGGGCGGGACGATTGAACGACCGGCAGATCGGCGCGCTCATCGAGTACATCCACTCGCTGCGCACGAAGGCCGAGCCTCAGTTCTTCTTCGCGCAGGGCGGCGACACCACCGCGATGCCTGCCGGGAACGCCGCGCCGCCCGCGTCACCGAATTCGATCCCGATGCCGGGTCCGGAGCACTCCGACACCAGTAAGCATCCATCGGTGAAGAAGACGGACTGAGGAGTCGTATTACGAGAGTGCGGCGGTGCGCGCGTACCCGGGCGCACGCCGTGCGCTCGCGGCCTGCTCGAACGCGTACGCAATGCGAATGAGCTTCGCCTCGCTCCACTCACGTCCGAAGAACGAGATCCCGACGGGCAGTCCGTACGCATAGCCTGCAGGTACGGTGATGCTCGGATAGCCGGCCTCCGCTGCCGGCGATGAGCTTCCGCCGCCATCCGCGTCGCCATTCACGAGGTCAATGAGACCCGGCGGCCCGCTCGTCGGCGCAACGAGCGCGTCGAGCCTGTGCGCCGCCATCACCGCGTCGATCCCTTTCGCGCGCGTGCTCGTCCGCACCTTCGCGAGTGCCCGCAGGTACTTGAGGTCCGTGAGCGCGCCGCACCTCTGTGCCTGCTCGAAGATCTCCTGTCCGAAGAACGGCATCTCCTCACTCGAGTGCGCCGTGTTGAACGCGATGAGATCCGCGAGCGTGCGTGCCTTCGCGCCGACGCCGAGGGTCGCGAGATATTCGTTGATGCCTGCCTTGAATTCGTACAGCAGGACAACGAACTCCGCATCGCCGGCGGCTCCCATCTTTTCGATCGCTACGGGATCGACGACCACCGCCCCCTTCTCGCGCATCAGATCGATCGCGTGCTGCGTCAGGCGATCCGCGGCCGGGCTGTAGCCGAAGTACTGCTCGCGAGGCACGCCGATGCGCATCCCGCGCAGCGCGTCGGCATCGAGATGCGCTGCGTAGACCGACACTCGCTTCGCACCAGCCGCCATCGTCGCACCATCGCGCGGATCCGCGCCCGCTATCGCGTCGAGCAGGATTGCGGCGTCGGTGACGCTTCGCGCGATCGGACCGGCCGTATCCTGGCTGCGCGAGATCGGGATGATAGCGCTACGGCTCACGAGGCCCACTGTCGGCTTGATCCCCACCAGCGAGCATGCCGACGCGGGGCTCACGATCGATCCGTTCGTCTCGGTGCCGATGGCCGCCGCGCAGAAGCTCGCCGCCGCCGCCGCGGCCGAGCCGGAGCTCGAGCCGGAGGGCGACCGGTCGAGCGCATATGGATTGCGGCACTGCCCACCGCGTCCACTCCAACCGCTCGCGGCATGCGTGCTTCGGAAGTTCGCCCATTCGCTGAGATTCGTCTTGCCAAGGATCACCGCGCCGGCCGCGCGCAACCGCTCCGCGATGAATGCGTCACGCGGCGGACGCGCATCGACCAGCGCGAGCGAGCCAGCCGCGGTCTGCATCTTGTCCGCCGTCGCGATGTTGTCCTTCAGCAAGATTGGAATGCCGTGCAGCGGGCCGCGGACCTTGCCGCTCTTGCGCTCCGCGTCGAGAGCATCGGCGATCGCGAGCGCGTCCGGGTTGAGCTCGAGTACCGCCCCGAGATCGTGGTCCATCGCGCCGATTCTCGCCCGATACGCCTCCACGATCTCACGCGACGACATAGCGCCGCTACCCATCTCCGCCTGCAGCTGCGAGATGCTCCTTTCCTCCACCGCATCGTCGTTCCGTCGATCGCGCAGCTGCGGCGCGGTCGCTTGCGCGCGGAGCACCAGCTGCGGTGAAGCGCCGCCGCCGAGGAGCGCGGCCGTCGCGATCGACGAGGCCACAAAGCCGCGTCGGGACATTCCCTGCGATTCGTCGTTCGACATGGAGTGTTCAGTTCGGGACAGGGCACGCCTTGATGCCGGAACGCGTCGGAATGGCTGACCATGTGGGCATGAGTCCGGAAATCCGAGCGACTCATCAATCCGCCAGCTGGAGCCACTATTGCATTTACCTGTTGAACCCGCCGGAGCCAACCCCGCAAATCTGTGTGCGCTTCGCCGGCTCCCGTTCTCCCCAGTCGGTCGTTCTTTCAGTTCGTGATGCCGAGATCCCCGCGATCCTCTGTCGAAAGCTCGATTCCCGCCGCCGCTACGTTCTCCTCGAGATGCTTCACCTTAGACGTTCCCGGAATGGGGAGCATGGCAGGCGAATGCGCCAGCAGCGACGCGATCGCGATCTGCCCCGTCGTCGCGCCGTGCCGCCTCGCGACGTTCTCCAGCGCGGTGGTCGCATCGCTGTTCGACTTGCCGAGCGGAGCCCATGGGATGAACGGGATGCCGAGCTTCTCGCACTCCTCGAGCACCGCCTCCGATGCGCGATCGCCGAGATTGTAGCGGTTCTGCACGGAGACGACCTTCACCATCTTGAGCGCCTCCTTGAGCTGCGCGACGCTGAAGTTGCTCACTCCGATGTGCCTGATCTTCCCCTCGCTCTGCATCATTGCGAGCTCACCGATCGAAGCGGCGAGCGGCGTCGTCGGATCGGCCGCGTTGTGCAGCTGGTAGACGTCGATGCGCTCGAGCTTGAGCCGTTTGAGGCTCCCCTCGAGCGCCGCGCGGAGATGCTCCGGCTTTCCGTTGGGCTTCCACTGATTGGGCCCCGTCCGGACGTAGCCGCCCTTGGTCGCGATGACGAGCCCCGCCTTGTACGGCGCCAGTGTTTCCCCGATCTGCCGTTCCGAGACCTCCGGGCCGTACGAGTCCGCCGTGTCGATCAGGTTGACGTCCAGCTCGAGCAGTCGCTGAAGCACTCGCTTCGTTTCGGCTGGATCCTTCGGGTCGCCCCAGATCCCGTCGCCGGTGATGCGCATCGCGCCGAACCCCAGCCGATTCACCGTCAGGTCGCCGAGGGTGACGGTGCCGGCGTTGGCTGCGCTCAAGGGTTCCCGGGTTGTGCTCATTGCTCTCGTCTCCGAAGTAGTCCGACAGATGCTCTACGAGAGCAAGACGGTTGCCTCCGATCGGGTTCCCGCCAAAATGACGGTCGACCGAAAGGCGAAACCAATCGTCCTCCATATGTGTATAGAGAGATGAAGACAAACCGAGGAGGATTGCATGCCGCGTTTTGAGTTTTCCATCGGCAGCTCCGACGTACGGCGAAAGGGTGCCGTCGAAAGCGACTCGTTCAAGGACGCCCTTGATACGATCGCGGTGCAGGCCGATGCCGAGACTGGCGATCTGTTGGAGATTGGCGTCCGCGGATTTCCGCCGGCGAAATTCCAGTACGTGTTTTCGTTGGACGAAGGCACGCAGGTGTGGCGCGCGGCTTATCAGCGCGCCGCCTGATCGTCCCTCGGCGGTCGTGAGCTAGCCGGCCGCCGACAGGGGACGCGCACCAATTCCAAGACGCACGATTCGCTGCAGCAGCTCCGGGTATTCCACCCCGTCGTAGCGCGCGGCCGAGGCGAACTCCTCACTCTCGCAGATGTCCGGATTCGGATTCGCGTCCAGAAAATAGAGACCGCCGCTCGCGTCGAGCCGGTAGTCGATGCGTGCGTACCCCGAGAGCTCGAGCACGCGATAGACGCGCTTGCTCATCCATGCCAGCTGTGCGGCCAGCGCCTTCGACAGCCCCTCGGCCGCGCGAATCTTCACACCCTTCTTCGCCTGGTAGTCGAGGTCGTGCTTCACCTTCGCCGTCGCGATGAGCGGCTCGTTCGCATCCTGATCGTCGATCACGAGCTCCCACGCGGGGAATGCGCGGAGCCTCGAGTTGCCGACGACGCTCACGTACAGCTCGCGCCCCGGAATGAACTGCTCGGCGATCGCATCGGTGCCGACGTGCTCGTGAATGAACTCGACTCGCTCGCGCAGCTCGTCGTCATCGTTTACGAGCGATGCGCGCGCGATGCCGATCGACGCGTGCTCCGTGAGGCTCTTCACGAAGAGCGGGAACTCGAGCCCCGCGGGGCGCTGCACCTTGCGGCCGAGTGGAAACACCTCGAACGACGGCACCGGCACATCATGGTACGCGAGGAGCTTCTTCGAGAGCGCCTTGCCGCGCGACAGCACGAGCCCGCGCGGATTGCAACCCGTGTACGGAACGCCGAGAAGCTCGAGGTACGCCACGATGTTGTGATCGAAGGTAGCGTTCCACTGAAATTCCTCGAGGAGATTGAAGACGACGTGCGGCTTCATCTCGGTGACCGCGTCGCGGATCGGCTGCAGATCCTCCTGCGCGCCGAGCGCGTGAACTTCGTGGCCGAGCTCGCGAAGGCCGTTGACGACATCGAATTCGGCGCGCCACGCGAGCGCTTCCTTATCCGACGTCCCCTCGAGCGTGTCGGGCGGAACGTGGTCGGGATGCGTCAGCGCGATGACGCGCAGCTTGTTACGGCGAGGTGGGCGTTTCACAACGTGAGCCATCCCGGCGACGCGTCGCGGTGCGCACGCTGCCGTTCGCGATAGTGTTCGCCAAGCGTGAGCGAAGTCTGCGCGAGGGAGTGCGGACGCGCGCGCGAGGTGACGGGCGGCCGCACGTTCGCGAGATCGTGCATCAGGGCGTCGACGTATTCGAGCTTTTCGAGCGCGACCGGCCACTTGGCGTAGCGCGCGCGCCAGCGTGATCCGGGGCGCAGCCAGACGGCGAAGGTCTCCGCGAAATCTTCGTCTGGGTGGCTCTGTGCGTACCAGCCTGGAAGGTGTCGAACGAATCGCTTGCTGCGCCGGCGAGGACGGTAGCGATCGGGGTATGGCGCGCCCGATGCGCCGAAGAGAGCGCGCCACGAAGCGCGGCGGTGCAGGCGATGGGCGTGCTGAATCGCGTGGCCTGCCTCGTGCCTCATGATCGCCATGCACGACACGGCCGATCCGCCCTCCACCGAACGCATCTGAGCAAGCTCGAGTCGCATGAGTCGGGGGTGGGCGAGGTAGAAGGGAATGGCGATTCCAGGGATGCCGCGCGGCGAGAACCAGTCTTCGCCCAGCCATACATGCGGGCGCACCCTGAGGGAACGATCCGCCAGCTCGGCGAGCAGCTGTTGATGACAGTGCATCACCCATTCGCTGGGCTGCGACAGGTGCAGTTCCCGAAAGCGCAGCGCGAGCAGGCGCTCGTCACTCCACCGGGACCATGGGGCAGGTTGGGTTCGCCGGCGGGTCATCCTCACATTCAACGATCCAGTCGCCGGCAGCGCAACAGGGGGGAACTCGGTTATCGAAGCGACGCGTTGCGAGTCACCCTTTGCGTACCATAGAATTCACGACGGAATCTTCGAACCCGGCACAGAGGCGAGCGCATGGCAGACGAGCAAAAGCCCCAGCAGAAGTGGTTTCATACGGCGCCCGGATATCTCACGGCGACGGCAGCGCTCGTGGGATCGATCACGGCCGCGGTCACGGGGCTCAGCCAGCTCGGGGTCTTTCACTCGAAGACGGAGACGCCGGCGCCCGTTGTCGCGCCGGCGACTGCGCCGATGGGCACCTCGCAGCAGCGGCCCGCGCGCCGCGAGCCCGCACGCACGGGGCCCACGCGCGCACGTACCG
>JACCWE010000022.1 GCA_013697785.1 Gemmatimonadaceae bacterium | reverse complement strand
CACGGAGCTGCTCGCGAGCTTCGGCGTCGCAGCCGGCGCGCCGCTCGCGGTACTCGTCGCCTCTCTCAGCGCGGCGAAGGATCCAGCGACCTTCGTCCGCGCGATCGAGGTGGCGCGGCGCGAGGTGCCCGCGCTCCACGCGCTGCTCGTCGGTGACGGCCCGCTCCGCGATTCGCTCGCGGCGGAGATCTCTGCCCTCGGCCTCCAGAGCTTCGTGCACCTCACGGGCTTCCGCACCGATCCCGAATCGCTGCAGGCAGCGGCAAGCGTCGTCGTGCTCACGAGCAAGAGCCTCGAGGGCACGCCGGGCGTGCTCCTCGACGCGCTAGCGCTCGGAATACCGATCGTCACGACGAACGTCGGTGGCGTTCCCGAAGTGATCGAGGATGGCGTGTCTGGTCTCATCCTTCCCATCGGCGATGCGCAGGCACTCGGCCGCGCGATCGCGCGCGTGCTGCTGGATCCCGCGCTGGCTGCGAAACTCTCGGCAGGTGCGAAGGCGCGCGCGCCGAAGTTCTCGATCGAAAACACCGTCGATGGCACGATGGCCGTGTATGATGAGCTTCTCGCCGAGCCGGTGAAGCCGTGAGGCGCGCGCTCAGCGTCATGCTGTTGACCACCGCCGACCACTGGCGAGGCTCCGGCATCTCCTACGCGAAGATCGCGCGCGGGCTGCTCGAGCGCGGCCATCGCGTTTCGCTCATCGTCTCGAGCGATGCGCTCGCAGCGCAGTACTCGGAGCTCGGCATCGCCGCCCAGCAGCTGGCGCTCCGACACACCGGTGTGCGGGAGGTCTTCGCACTTCATGCTGCCGCTCGCGAGAACGACACCGACGTCGTCATCGTCGACAAGCCGCGCGATGTGCGCCTCGCGGCGTGGGTGGGGCTGATGCGGCCCATGCGCACCGTCATCCGCTACAATCGCGTCGGCGGGCAGCGGCGCGCACGCTTCGTCGACCGCTGGACCGCCTCACGCGCCAGCGCGGCCTTATATCAGAGCGAGTACATCCGCACCAAGGCGCTCGGCGAGCTCCCGCTGCTCAGAAAGCTCGAATCATTCGTAATCCCCAATGGCTACGATGCCGGGGCTATGGGGAGCACCACCGCGCCGCGCGAGCAGTGGCGTGCCTCGCACCGCATTGCACCGGGCGAGTTCGTCGTCGTCTCGGCGGGCTTCGCCGAGGCTGCAAAGCGCTTCGATCTTTCCGTCGACGCGCTCGCGCTCCTCGGCGATCGTGGCATCTCCGCGACGCTCGTGTTCTGCGGCGACGGCCCGTGCCGCGCCGAGCTCGAGGAGCGCGCGCGAATGGGTCGCGTGAAGACGCTCTGCCTCGGGGTGCAGAGCCCGGCCGACACACTGTCGACGATCGCCGCCGCCGATGTGCTCGCACATCCATCGCCGGTCGAGATCTTCGGCAATGTGCTCGCCGAGGCGATGGCGCTCGGCACGCCGATCATCGCGATGCGCTCCGGCGGGAATCCGGAGATGTTGGGCGATGACTGCACGTCGTCGATTCTGCTGAGCCAGGGAACGCCGGAGACATTCGCGACCGCGATCGCCGAGTTGCACGCGAGTCCCGAGCGGCGGCGCGCGCTTGCAACTGCCGCACGCGAAAGAATCGCGACGGTGTTCCCGCTGTCGCTCATGATCGACCGGTACGACGCGATGTTGCAGGAGATCGTCGGCGAAAGGACGGTCGCGTCGTGAAGACCACGCATCTCCTGCTCACGTCGAACTTCCCGCCGCTCTACGACGGCATTGCAAGCTGGATGTCGCAGCTCGCGCGCCACTACGGCGACGACGCGATGCTCGTCTCGCTCGGCAGCGAGCCGGGGCAGGGGGCGAGCGATGCGCGGCAGACGGTGCGCGTCGACCGGCTGCCGATTCCGCGCGCGCGGCTTCGAAATCTGCCGGGAATCATCGCCTGGTCGCGGCGCGCGGCGATTCTTGCGCGCGAGAACAACGTGTCGTTTACGTGGTGCGGTAATCTCAAGCCCCCGTCGTACGTCGCCTGGACGCTGCGCAGGCGGATGGGAATTCCCTACGGCGTGATGCTGCACGGCACGGAGCTGCTGCAGATGCGGAGGCACGGCAGCGGGCTGCGCAAACGCTTCATCGCTCGCGCGCTGCTCGGCTCCGCATCCGTCATCGTCACCAACAGCGAGTGGACGCGCGCGATGACGCTCGAGCTGTTCGCCAGGCTCGAGATCCCTGTGCCGGCCGATCGTGTATACGCCGTTCCGCTCGGCGCAGATCTCGAACGCTTTCGCACGGGGCTCAGCACGGCACGCGTGCGCGCGAAGTACGGGCTCAATGGTGGGCGATGGATGCTCACCGTCGGCCGCCTCGTCGAACACAAGGGACAGGATCAGGTGCTGCGCGCGCTGGCGCTGCTCCGCGACAGTGAGCCGCAGCTGCGATATGCGGTGGCCGGAAGCGGCGTGTACGGAAAGAAGCTCCGTGCGCTCGCGTCGGAGCTCGGCGTCGAGGATCGCGTCACCTTCCTCGGCCACGTCGACGACGATGACCTGCCTGGGCTCTATAACGTGGCCGAGCTGTACGTCGGTGCCTCGCGAGTCGCGGTGGATCACGTCGAGGGATTCGGGATCTCGCTCGTCGAGGCGGCCGCGACGTCGCTTCCCGTCGTCGCCGGGCGCGAGGGCGGCATGCCCGAGGCGGTGGACGAGGGGATCACCGGGCTGCTCGCCGATCCGTACGATCCCGCGTCGCTGGCCGAGGCGATCGCGAAGGTGCTGCGCTCGCCAGCGCTCGCGAAAGAGCTCGGCATGGCGGGGCGAAGGGTGGCGGAAGAGAAGTACAGCTGGGAGCGCGTCGCCCGGGATCTCCGCGCAATCGCCGATGCGCATGCGCGTGTGGCGCGGCAATGAGCGCGCGAGCGCTTCGGGTCATTCACGTGGATACGGAGCGCGGTTGGCGCGGAGGGGAGCGTCAGGCCTTCTGGCTCGCGGAGCGCCTCGCGCGCTTGGGGCATCGCTCGCTGCTCGCGGTGCGCCCGCGAGAGCCGCTCGAGGAGAGGGCGAAGGCTGCCGGGATTCCCACCCTTTCGCTGTCGCCCTTCGCCGAGATGGATGTGATTGCGGCGCTCCGACTTCGCGCCGCGATCGTGCGCGAGAAGGCCGACATCGTGCACGCGCACACCGGGCACGCCGTCGCTCTCGCCGCGATGGCGACGATCGGCACGCGCGCCCGCATGGTGCTCACGCGCCGCGTGAGCTTCCCCCTCAAGCGCAATCCGGCCTCGCTCTGGAAGTACGCGCGCGCCGACGCGCTGATCGCGGTGTGCCAGGCTACCGCCGACGCGCTCGTGCGAAGCGGGATCGAGTCTGCGCGCATTACGGTCGCTTACAGCGGCGTGGATCTCACACGGGTGATCCCGCTCGCATCGGCAGCGACGCTCGCCTCACTCAAGGTGAAGCCCGGCGCGCCGCTCGTGGTGATGGTAGCGGCGCTGGTCGGTCACAAGGATCCGGTCACTTTCGTTCGCGCGATGGACGTTGCGCGTCGTTCGGTGCCGAAGATTCAGGGGCTCATGGTGGGCGAGGGCGAGCTGCGCGACGATGTCGAGCGCGAGATCGCGGCGCTCGCGCTCGAAGACTGCGTGCACCTTGCCGGCTATCGCACCGACGCAGACTCGCTGATGTCTGCCGCCGACGTGGTCGCCCTGAGCTCGAGCGACGATGGGATCGGTGGCGTCGTGATCGACGCGATGTCGTTCGGAAAACCGGTCGCGTCGACGGCGGCCGGCGGAATTCCGGAGGCGGTGGTAAATGACGAGACCGGACTTCTGGTCCCGATCGGCGATGCGAGCGCGCTCGGCGCCGCGATCGCGCGGCTCGCCACCGATCGCGAGCTCGCGCAGCGCATGGGCGCGAATGGAATTCGACGGGCGCCGCTCTTCTCGATCGATAACACGGTCGAGCGAACGCTCGCGGTCTACGAACGGGTGCTCTCGGCGCGCGCGGGGTAGACCGCGCGCCACCGCTCCACCCGGGCGAGCACATCCCGCACGGTGATGCGCTGCATGCGGCCCAGCCGGTGCGCGAGCGAGATCGGATAGTCCTCGCCGGGATCGCCGTAGGCATCGACGATCAGATCGTGATAGCGGCGATACGGCCCGACGCGCTTCGGGTTGTTGTAGCCCATGAGGCTGATCACCGGCCTCTCGAGCGCCACCGACATGTGCAGCGGTGCCGTGTCGAGCGAGATCACGAGCTCGGATGCATCGAGAATGGTGACGAGCTCGCGCAGCGGCGCACCCAGCGTACTGCGAGCGCGCACGCCACTCGCCTCAATGGCGCGCGCAGTCTCGACCTCGCGCGGCGAGCTTCCGCCCGCGAGCACGGATTCCAGGCCAAAGTCGCTGCGCAGCGCCGTCGCGAGCTCCGCCCATCGCTCGGGAAGCCACTCTTTCTCCGGATGCGTCGCGCCGATCACGAGAGTTGCGAAAGGGCGGGGGAGCGCGGCGAGCACCTTCTCGCGATTCGCGATCTCGGAGGGCCAGGGTCCGAGCTTCCACTCGAGTGGCGATTCGGGCACGTCGAGCGCGGTCAGAAACTCGAGATACTGATCCTGCACGTGCTGCGGCGAGTGCGGCGGAATCCGGCGATTGGTGAACAGCCAGTTGAGGTCGCGCGCTCGCGCCTTATCGAAGCCCAGCTTCTCCGGCGCGCGCGCGAATCGAGTAACGAGCCCCGCCTTGATGTAGACCTGCAGATCGATGACGAGGTCGAAGTCGCGTGATGCAAGCTGCTTTCTCAGCGCGAGCAGCCCACTCCAGCCGCGGCTCTTTTCGAAGACCAGAATCTCGTCGACGTCCGGATGTCCGCGCACGAGCGACGCGGGACCAGGCTGCAGAATCCACGTGATTCGCGACGACGGCTCGTGCCTCTTGAGCGCCGTTACCACCGGCAACACGTGCACCGCATCGCCGATTGCGCTCATCATCACGATGCAGATGCGTCGCCCTCCGTCGCCGCTCGTCATCGCGTGAGTTCGATCAGCTCCAGTGCGCTGCTCTCGATCGCCAGCAGATCGACCTCCTCGATCGGCAGCCCCTGCATCCGTCGCCACTTCACGGCCGATCTCGAGAGCCGTCGGAGATTTGCCTCGAGGATGCTCTGCTTTCCAGGCGTGTCGAACCAGACCCGGTCGACATCGAGGGCATATGCCTCTACTCCACCGTAGTTGTTGTCCGCGATGAGGATGTTCTTGATGTTGAGATCGGGATGTCGCGCGCCCGCGATGCTCAGCGATGCCAGCAGCTTCCCGGTGGCAGCGATGAGCGAGTGCTTCGAGTCGCTGCGCGCGAGAGCGCCGAGCGCCGCAGCGAGATCGCGGCTCCGCGGCACCTCGCGCGTGACGACATCGGCGCGCCGGAACATCGCGCCCGCAGGGTACGTTGCGTACGCCACGATCTCCGGTGTGGCGACGCCGAGTCGCCGCAGCCTGATCGAGAGCTCGAGCTCGTGCGGCGCGCGAGTCCCGCCCAGGAACTTGTCGTCGCGCAATCCGCCGAGCAGTCCGCCGTGGCGCGAGCGACGTACGACCACCCGCACACCGCTCGCGAGCGGCACGGCGTACGCGAGCCCGCGTCCCTCGAACGACCTCGCTTCCGCGTGGTGCTCGGCAAACCCGTAGAAGGTGCCGTCCGCGAGCGCCTCGCGAAGCGGGGCCTCGAGTGTCGCCAGCGCCGCGCCTTCGATGCCGGGGGCTCTCAACGCGACGTAACCGGCCGGCACGAGAAATCCCGTCACGTGCTCACGCTCTCGTCGCCACGCTGTAAACCGGGATCGCCTGCGTCTTCCCCTTGAGCTCCATCGTCCCGCGCTCATGCATTGGCGGAGCTTCGCTGAGTGCGTGCCGCATCGCGTCGGTGATGAGGATCTCGCCACCGCCTGCCCCGGAGCAGAGACGGCTCGCGATGTTCACGACATCGCCGATCACGGTGTACTCGAGACGACGCTCCGAGCCTATGTAGCCAGCGAAGCTCTCGCCGTAGCTCAGGCCGATCCCGATCTGTAGTCGCGGACCCCCCTCACTCTCCCACTGTTCATTCAGCGTCTCGAGCTCGCGTATCATGTCGAGCGCCGCATCCATCGCGCGATCCGCATCGTCCGCCGCGCCGATCGGCGCGCCCCACTGCGCCATCACCGCGTCGCCAATGAACTTGTCGAGCGTGCCGCCGTGCCTGAACACGATCTCCACCATGACGGTGAAGTATTCGCTCAACAGCTTCGCAACCTCATCCGGCTTCATCGTTTCCGAGAGCGCCGTGAAGCCACGGATGTCGCTGAACAACACCGCGACGGTGCTCTTGTCGCCGCCGAGTCTGAGCTGATGCACCGATCCCGCGATCTGCGCGGCGAGCCTCGGCGCGAAGAAGCGTTCGAAGTTGCCACGGACGAGCGTTTCGTGGCGAATGCGCTCGGCGAATCTGCTGTTCTCGAGCGCGACGGCCGCGATGTTCGAGAACGCCGTGAGAAATTCGAGGTCTTCCTCGTTGAAGCGATGCGTCGTCGTGATGTTGTCGACGTACAGCACTCCCTGCACGACGTCCTCCGTTCCGATCAGCGGCGCGCACATCGCCGAGCGCACGCTCTGCATCAGGATCGACTGACCGCCGAAGCGCTGATCCTGCGGCGCGTTGTCGGAGAGCACCGCGACCTTCTCGTCGACGACCATTCGCGCGATCGACTGCGGGATCGCCTTCCCCGTGATCACGCCCTGCCGATCGCGCGAGATCGTCGGCACGCGGCCGCCGTCGGCATCGACGAGCTCGATCGCGACGCGATCGACATCCAGAATCTGGAAGACGAGCTCCGTGATCTTGTCGAGCAGCGCGGTGACGTCGACAGCGCGCGACAACCCCTTCGACACCTCGAGCAGGAGCGCGAGCTTCTTCTCGGTACGCGCCGCGCCGTCGAGTCCCGAGCGATCGGCCTTGGCCTCCGCGAGATTCGCCGCGCGAAAGACGGATGAGAGCAAGCCATCGGGACTGTCGTACGCGCGCTGCTTGAGAACGGTGGCGCCGGTGGGCGGCGTCACGGCGCGCGTGCGCTCGTCCTGCGCTCGCGGGGCGGCGGCCTGCACGATCACACGGAAGGGCACCTTGCCGAAGGTCAGCTCGTCTCCGACGACCACCGTCGCGCTGTCGACGCGCTCACCGTTCACGAAAGTCCCGTTGCTCGAGCCGAGATCGGAGACCTCGACGCCAGCCGATGTGGAGCACAGCTTCGCGTGACGGCGAGAGATCGTGGGATCGAAGATCGGGATGTCGCTGCTCGCCGCACGCCCCACCAGCAGCGTCGAGCCCTCCTGCAGCTCGAATGACTGCGCACCGCTGGTCGAGACGATCCGAAAGGGCATGGCACCAATATGCGGCCCTGCCGGGGCGCGCGGCGAGGGGGCCGAGCGCGCTACCGGCGCTTGCGCACCTGACCGATGGCCGTCAGCATTGCGCGCGCCTTGTTCTCGGTCTCTTCCCACTCGTTCGCCGGAATGGAATCCGCCACGATTCCCGCGCCAGCCTGCACCGAAGCGACGCCATCCGCGATTACGCAGGTCCTGATCGTGATCGCGAGATCCATGCGTCGGTCGCCGGCAGCGATGTAGCCGATCGCACCAGCGTACGGCCCGCGCCGCTCGGGCTCGAGCTCGTCGATGATCTGCATCGCGCGTACTTTCGGCGCCCCCGTCATCGTCCCCGCAGGGAATGTCGCGCGGAAGACATCGATGGCCGAGGCATCATCCTGAAGCTGCCCCTCGACCTGACTCACAATGTGGAAGACGTGGCTGTAACGCTCGACCACCATCAGATCCGTGACCTCGACCGTTCCATACTTGGCGATGCGTCCGACATCGTTGCGGCCGAGGTCGACGAGCATCACGTGCTCGGCGCGTTCCTTCTCGTCGACGAGGAGCTCGGCCGCGAGCCGCTCATCATCCTCGGGGGTGAGCCCGCGCGGGCGCGTGCCGGCGATCGGGCGCACGGTGACGCGGCCGCCCTGCACGCGTACGAGCAGCTCGGGTGAGCTCCCGACGAGCTCGAGTCCATCGAGCACGAGGTGGTACATGTACGGCGATGGGTTGAGCGCGCGAAGGGCGCGATAAAGCGCGGCGGGATCGAAGTCGAGTGGGACCTGGATGCGGCGCGCGAGCAGCGCCTGGAAGCAGTCGCCGGCGAAGATGTATTCGCGGATACGCTCGACATCGCCCTCGAACTTCTCGCGCGAGTACTCGAAGGTGCCGACGGCGGGCGGCGCCGAGCGATCGAGATCGAGTGGCGCGAGACTTCCGGGCGCGCGCAGTCGCGCGATCGTCGCCTCGATGTCGCGCAGCGCGTCCCCGTGCGCGCGGTGGAGCTCTTCGTCGCTCGCGCCGTTCGCGACCGGAACGCCGACCACCACGCGCGCCAGCGAGCGCAGCGCGTCGATGATCACGAGTGCGTGCGTGAAGACGAACAGCGCATCCGGCGCCGCGATCGCGCGCGGAGGCGCGTTGGGGAGGCGCTCGATGTGTCGCGCGATGTCGTACGAGAAGAAGCCGACGACGCCGCTCCAGAACGCGCCGAGCTCGGGGACATCGACGGGTTCGTGCCGGGCGACGAGCGCCTGAAGATCAGCGAGCGGATCGGAAGGCGTGCGTGCGCCGTGCCATCCTCTTTCCGGAGTCCAGTCCTCGGCGACGCCGTCCGTGAGCCGCCACGCACCGCGCGGCTCGGTGCCCATGAAAGTATACCGAGCCCATGTCTCTCCACCCGCTGGTGCGGATTCGAGGAGAAAGGCGAACGGTCCGCGACGGAGCTTCGTGAACGCGGAGACGGGCGTCTCGCCATCGAGGAGACAATCTCTCCATACCGGAACGAGTCCCCCGCGCGCGGCGAGCGACTTGAAGCGATCGAACGTCGTCATGTCGCTTGCCGCGCTCCGCACGTGGGATGACATTTTCCAGTCATGAAGAGAGTCCTCGCGGCGATTCGGGCCGCGTGTTGGGTCGCGTTGTGCTGCGCGCTCGCGCAGCCGGTGCGTGCGCAGGCATGGAACGACGCGCGCGCGAGGGAGCTCGTCGAGCGCGCGACCGATCGTCGCGCGCAGCAATTGGCCGATACGGCGCTCCGCGACTACCACGCCACCGCGCACGGCTATCTCACCTTTCTCGCGCAGGTCGGAGAAAACTTCCCCGATCCGCCCAAGGTCGTCCGCTCCGATGAGCTCGCGCTGGAAGTGTACTGGCGGGCGCCCAACCTCAGCAAGCAGCGCATCGTGGGCAGGCGCGACACGCTCGCGCTCCCCACCAACATCGCGTACCACCAGGATCATCTCGGCATCGTCCAGAACAACTTTCCGAGCATCATCCGCCTCGGCGACGGCGACGAGGTCCACGATGTGCCGCACCCGCTTTCCCGCGAAGGGATCAACGACTACGACTTCGCGATCGCGGACTCCCTAAGCATCCGCCTTCCCGGGCATACGGTGCAGGTGTACGAGCTGCGCGTGCGCCCGCGTGATCCCGCACAGCCACGACTGGTGGGCGCGCTGTATGTCGATCGCGAGACCGGCGATGTCGTGCGCATGGCGTTCACCTTCACGCGCCCGGCATATCTCGACAAGGAGCTCGAGGACATCTCGATCGTGCTCGAGAACGCCCTCGTGCAGGGACGATTCTGGCTACCACTGCATCAAGAGGTCGAGATCCGTCGCACCGGGAAGTGGCTCGACTTTCCGGCGCGCGGCATCATTCGCGGCCGCTGGGAGATCTCCGGCTACGAGACGAACGCCGGTCTGTCGCCATCGATCTTCTCCGGCCCCGAGATCGCAAGCCTTCCTCCGCGCGAGCTCGAGCTGCACGAGTGGCACGGTCGAATTCTCGATTCCCTGCCATCCGATGTCCGCGCAGCGAGCGACGACGACGTGCGGAAGGTGCAGGAGGAGGCGCGCGCGCTGGTGCAGCAGCAGTCGCTCTCGCGCGCGCAGGGCGCGTCGCTTTCGGCGAGACGAGCATCCGACTTCGCTCGCGTGAATCGCGTCGAGGGGCTCGCGCTCGGCGCCGGCGCGACTCTGCGTGCGGGGGCCGGCGTCGTGACCACGCTCCGCGCTCGCTACGGCTTTTCCGATCACGAGCTCAAAGGACGCGCCGGCATCGCGCTCCGTCGTGGAGATGGAACCGGCATCGAGCTCTTCGGCACGCGCGACTATCGCGATGCCGGTGATGTCGCCGAGCGCTCGACGGCGGTGAACAGCATCGCGTCGCAGGAATTCGGGAGCGATGACTCGGATCAGTACGATGTTCGGAGCGGCGGCATCGCGGCGGAGCTTGGGGTGCACGCGGGGCTCAGATGGCGCGCGGAAGGCGCGTACGAGCGGCAGGACTCCCTGCGCGTACGCGCCTCCGGCCCCGCGTGGGGGAGCTACGAGCGAACGATTCCCGCACGGCCGCTGCACGAGGAGCGATTGACACTCGGCTTCGTGCGCCAACAGGCGGTGACGCTCGCGGGCATGGCGACGCGATTCTCGGGGCAGCTCCGGGCGGGCTTCACCCAGCCGCTCGACGACGACGATGTGCACGGCAAGTCGCAGTTCGCGCGCGCGATGCTGAGCGCGCACGGTGAGCGCGGCATCGGCAGCGGCCGCCTTGTCCTCGAGAGCACGATCGGCGGTATCGTCGCGCCGAGCGATGCGCCGGCGCAGGAGCTGGTGTACCTCGGCGGGCCGGTGAGCGGGCCCGGGTACGACTACCACCAGTTCGCGGGACGGGAAGGCGGCACGGCGCGCATCGAGTGGCACACGCGCGTGCCGTTCTTCGGTCTGTCGCTCGGGCCGTACGGTCGCGCGCCCGCGAGCGCCACGCTCGCACCATTCGCGACGGTCATCTACACGGCCGACGCCCCCGCCTTCTCGCGCATGCCCGCGGGTTGGTATCCCTCGGTGGGTCTCGGTGCACTCATGCTTTTCGACATCGTCCGCATCGACGTCGCTCGCGGACTGCGCCGTGGCGGGTGGACGTTCTCGCTCGACGTCACCCGCGATCTCTGGCCGATTCTGTAGCTAACTCAGCTCGGCCCGCCGCCGCACGCGGTCACGATCGTCTGCGCATCCTTCTTCGCCGCGTCGCGCGCAGGCTCGTCCGTCGGCGTCACACCGCGGCGCGTCTGGTAGTCGGAGCGCGTGCCCGCGCGCACCTCGATCTTCGTGCTCGCCTTCTCGGGCTTCGTGCTGGCAGAAATCACGTCGTAGCGGCGGAATTCGTTCACGTAGCGCACATCGCTCGTGTCGTTCCGCGTAGCCTCGACGCCGCGCTTGTGATCGACGACGCGAACATCATAGCCGAGCCCCTTCGCCTGCTCGGCCATGCAATTGACGGTGACGGCGACGGTCTGGTCGGAGATGCCGGTAACGGAAGGCCATGTGGACTTGAATCCGCCACACGCAGCGAGCAGCGTGATGCACGACAGCGAAGCGAGAACGGTGCGCTTACGAATCATGGTGTGCTCGAAATTGGAGGGACTATTGAGGCGCATAAGGGCCGCCGGCTGCTGGGGAAGAAGGTAACGCTTGGCTGTCACTTGAACAGGATGGCTGCTTCTACGTTGCGCAGCGTCACGCTGTTGACGGCCGCGCCCAGGGAGCCATCGCGGTGCAGCGGGCGCATGGGCGTTGGAAGGGGTACGACGATGCCGGTGGAGTCCGCGTAGAGTTGCGGACGCCAATCCGCCTGCGGGCGGATCACGACATACGCATGATCGAAGTCGCGCGCGTAGATACGGTATTTCTGTCCGGCAGCATCGACACCGCTCGCTATCGAGTGGCGCGCCTCGCGCGGATGCCCGACGTCCGCCTCGACCGCTGCCATCCACGCCGTATCGGGGCGCACGTCCCACATGTTCTGCATGTCGAGCGAGTAACGCGACGGATCGGCGGGGACCGCCATATAGTAGCTCGCAAGCTGCATGAGCTGTCCGCGCTCGAGCTGCGACGAATACATCCCGCCCGCGAACGACTTGAATTTGGAGCTCCGCGAGCGAATCCAGTCGGTGTACGTCCAGAGCGTGACGAACTCCGTGTACACGTTCATCGCGAGCAAATTGTCGATCTGCGTCCAGCGCGCCGGGAGGCGATCGGTGAACGGGAAGTTCGTGCGCTCGAGATGCGCGCCGCCGCCTGCGACGACGATCGCCGAATCCGCAGGCGTCCAGTACTCGCCGATGTTGATGAGCAGGAAGCGCGGCTTGATGGCCTCGTGCACCTTTGCGATGAGCTCCGTCTCGGATGTCATGTAGGTGGCGGGCGTCGCAAACTCATCGGACGGCTTCGACGCGCCGCTCATGCCGCCGCCGAACTCGTCGAGAAAGACGCCGTCCTCGTTCTGCGCAACGCGCTGCAGACGGTCGACCTGGTACGCACGCTGTCCCGCGTCGCTCGGGTTGATGGCGAACCGCATCGAATCCCAGATCTTCATCTGCACGCGATGCGCCGCGTCGTGGCCGCCACGATGCAGAAACGCATTCTCGATGTCGTACTGCCGATGCGATGCGTACCACTGCTGCATGTCCGTGAAGTAGCCGCTGGCGATATTGTCGCTGGAGCCCTTCTGTCCGGGGATCTGAACGGTGTATTGCAGTGCGTACGGAAAATGGAGAATCGTCGGGTCGACGGCTTTCCACATGTCGCGGGGACCACTCATCACGCCGTCGAGACGCGCGCCGAGGAAGGTCAGCGTGGCGCGCTGATCAGATGGGGACGCGTAGCGGGAATAGAAGTCGGTATAGAAGAGATTGATGTGCGAAAAGTGCGGCGAGCGCGCTGCGCGCTTGCCGCTCGATGGCGCCGGCTGCAGCCGCGAAGCACGCGTCGCCTCGATACGCGCCGCCGGGGCTGCGGGTATCGCTCGCTGAGCGACAGGCGCAGTCGCAGGCGGCGACGTCACTGGTGCGACACGTGCCGCCGCCGGATGCTGATCGCCCGCCAGCGGCGCTCCGAACACCGACACCCGCGTCGATGCGATCGCCGTTCCGATGCTCGCCGTGATTCCCGTGACGCCGGTGCCGCGCGCCGTCACGAATCCGTTGCGATCGACGCTCGCTATCCGCCCGTTGTCGCTCGCCCACGTCACCGTCGTCGGCGCTTCCTCGCCCGTCAACGTGACGACCGCGATCAGCGTCGTGGTGTCTCCCACCGTGAGCTCGACTGTCTTTCGGCGGATCGTGATCCGCAGCGACTCCTGCGCGTTGCCGCGGCGACACGCGGCGCACGCGACCGCGATCACCATCGCGGCGATCCGCCACCGCGTCGCGCTCATTCCCCGCTCACGGCGAGTTTTGCCGCTCTCGCGCGGTGGGGAGGCAGTCGTTCTGCGTCGGCGCAGTCGGCTTCACACGCACGCTCTTCGCCGGGATCCCGACGTACACGTGGTGCGGCCGCACGTCGCGCGTCGCCACTGCCATCGCCCCGACCATCGCGTCGCAGCCGACGTGCACGCCGGCCAGAATCGTCGCGTGATAGGTGATGCGCACGCCGTCCGCGAGCTTCGTCTGCGCGTCGGTCACGTCGCGCTGGTCCACGATGCTGTGTGTGTGCGAGTAGATGTTCGCATAGTCCGAGATCGACACCTTGTTGCCGAGTACGACGCCGCCGCGATCATCGAGCAGCACGTTGCGATGAACGACGACGTCGTCACCGACCTCCAAGTTGTACCCGAACGAGAACTCGACGTTCTGGAATGCCTTGAAGCGCTCGCCGCACCGCTTGAAGATATGCTTCGCGAGCATGCGCCGCAGACGCACTCCCGCCTCGACGTTCTGCCCGCCCATCACCGTGCGATCGAAGGAATACCAGAGCCAGAGCAGCGGCTTGACTCGCTCGAACTTCTCGTCGTCGCACTCCGCATAGTATTCGGGCTCGAGCGTGACGTTGCGCGGATCGAGCGACATCAGCGCGGCGCGAGTCGGGAACGGAATCGACTCGTCGTTCACCGCAGTCTCCCACGATGTCGCGTAGGCCGGGAAAGTCAGTGCGCACAACGTGCGGCGACAGATCTCGGCGCGGTCCGCGTTCGGAGCGGCGAGCTCGTGCTCGAGCTGCTCGATCCACGCGTCGATCACCGGAAGGCCGGACTGCGACGGAAGCTTGCGGAGCGGAAGGATAGCCATGAACGGCTTGGAGTTAGTGGTGGCTCGAATGACGCTCACTGAAAGCTACCAGCGCCGCGACCCGCTTACACCTCGCTCGCAGGCTCCGCCGCCGGCGACGCCTCCTGCACGGCCGCGGCGCGCCAGGACGGCTCGCCGACCAGCTCCACCACCGCCTCAGCCAGCTCGTCTCGACCGATGCGGGTGACGGTGCTGAACGGAATCACCTGCGCCTCTTCGAGCCCCAGCGCGCTCGTCAGCGAGATAATGCGCTGCTTGAGCTCCGCCGGGCGCAGCTTGTCGATCTTCGTGAGCACGACCACCGTCGGGGCGCCGATCTCGGCGAGGAACTCGAGCATCAACAGATCGTCGGGCGTAGGCGGGTGACGTGAGTCGATGAGCTGCACGACGCCGCGCAACGGCACGCTGATCCGCAGATATCCCTCGATCAGCGGGCGCCACACTTCTCGCGTCGTTTTCGCTACGCGTGCAAAGCCATAACCCGGTAGATCCGCGAGCACGAACTGCTTGTTGACGCGAAAGAAGTTGATCTCGCGCGTCTTCCCCGGCGTCTTGCTCACTCGCGCGAGCGCCTTGCGGCGCACGAGCGCGTTGAGCAGCGACGACTTCCCGACGTTCGACCTGCCGCTGAACGCGACCTCGGGGAGCGTCAGATCGGGCGGCCGCCATCCCGTGGGTGAGGCCATCCCGCCGAGAAATTCTATGTCGCGAATAATCAGCGGATCGGGCGCGCCCGGCGGCGCGCTCGGCGCCACCGTCTTCGATTCCCTCGGCTTCGCCTTCGTCGTCTTGACGGCCCTCAATGCGTGACCATCGCCGCGATCTCAGCCTGCGCCGCGGCGCTCGCCGGTCTGAGCGCGTGCGCAAGCACCTGATCCATCGTCGACACAGGATGGAAGATCAGCCCCTCCCGAATGTCCTCCGGAATCTCCTCGATCTCGCGCGCATTTCCCTCGGGGATGATGATGTGCGTGATCCCCGCTCGCCGCGCGGCGACGAGCTTTTCCTTGAGGCCGCCGATCGGCAGCACGCGTCCGCGCAGCGTGACCTCGCCCGTCATCGCGGTGTCGCCTCGAACCGGCGCACCCGTCAGAGCGCTGACCACCGCCGTCGCGATCGCGATGCCTGCACTCGGCCCATCCTTCGGCGTCGCGCCCGCTGGGAGATGTACGTGGATATCGCGCGTCTTCGGAAACTCCGGATCGATGCCGAGCATGCTCGCACGCGACCGCGCGTACGTCATCGCTGCATTCGCCGATTCCTTGAGGACGTCGCCGAGCGTTCCGGTGAGCTGCAGCCGCCCGCGTCCGCGCACGACGGCCACCTCGATCTCGAGCAGGTCGCCGCCCACCGATGTGTACGCGAGCCCGGTCGCCACTCCGATCTTGTCGTCGAGCGTCTGCTCCTCGGCCTCGTACGGGGGTACGCCGAGCAGCTCCTTGAGGTCGGAGAGCGCAACGTGCTGCGGCTCCGGCGTCACCTGCTTCGCTGCCGCCGCACGCCGCGCGAGCTTCCGCGCGATTCGTGCGATCCGCCGCTCGAGATCGCGCACCCCGGCCTCCCGCGTGTACAGTCGCGTCACCGCTGGAATGACATCGGCATCGATCGTCACCAGCTTCGGATCGAGGCCGTGCGCGGCGAGCTGCCGCGGCACGAGAAATTGGCGCGCGATCGCGTGCTTCTCGTGATCGACGTAGCCCGGGAGCCGGATGATCTCCATGCGGTCGCGGAGCGGCTCCGGGATCTGCGCGAGCGAGTTCGCCGTGGTCACGAAGAGCACCTGCGAGAGATCGTAGTCGACCTCGAGGTAGTGATCGTTGAACGCCGTGTTCTGCTCCGGATCCAGAACCTCGAGCAGCGCGGACGACGGATCGCCGCGCCAGTCCTGCCCCATCTTGTCGACCTCGTCGAGCAGGATCACCGGATTCACCACCTCGGCGCGCCGCATCGCCTGGATCACGCGCCCCGGCAGCGAGCCGATGTACGTGCGTCGATGACCGCGGATCTCCGCCTCATCGCGCACGCCGCCGAGCGACATCCGAACGAAGGTGCGCCCGAGCGCGCGCGCGATCGAGCGGCCGAGCGATGTCTTGCCGACGCCGGGAGCGCCGACGAGGCAGAGAATGGGGCCCTCGAGCTTACCGACCAACGCGAGCACCGCGATGTAGTCGAGGATGCGGTCCTTCACGTCGGTGAGCCCGAAGTGATCCTCGTCGAGCACGACCTGCGCGTGCGCGACATCCACGACGTCATCGCTGCGCTCGGTCCACGGCAGGGCGACGATCCAGTCGAGGTAGTTGCGCGCCACCGTCGCTTCGGGTGAGAGCGGAGCGGTGCGTCGGAGCTTCCTCATCTCGCGATCGACACGCTCGCGCACGGCGGGCGGCAGCTGCTTCTTCTCAATTGCCGCGGTGAGCTCCTCGAAGCCGTCGCCCTCGTCCTGACCGAGCTCGCGGTGGATGGCCTTGAGCTGCTCCTGCAGATAGAACTCGCGCTGATTCTGGAAGAGCGAGCCGCGTACTTCTCCTTCGATCTTGCGCTCGAGGCGCAGGATCTCGATCTCGGAGGTGAGCGTGTCCGCCAGCTGTGCGAAGAGCGCGCCGATATTCGGCGACTGTAGATACTCCTGCCGCTGATCGAGGCGCACGAGCATGTGCGCCGCTATCGCGAACGCCTGCTTCTCGCGCGCCTCGGTGCCCTGTACGAGCGAGACGACCTCGGCCGGCAGTCTGCGGTGCAGCGCGACGTACTCCTCGAACAGCGTGACGACGCGGCGCGCCATGGCGCGCTCATCGGCGCCGCCGGCGGGCTCGTCGAGCGCGAACGGCGTGACTACAGCGCGCAGGATCTTCTCGGTTGGCGCGTAGCGCGTCACCTTCGCGCGCGCGACACCCTCGACGAGTACTTTCGTCGTGCCATTCGGAAGCCGCGCTACCTGCAGCACGCGCCCGGCCACACCCACGCGAAAGAGATCGGCCGCGGCAGGATCCTGCGTGTCGGCGGTGCGCTGAGCGACGAGGAAGATCCACCGGTCGCCGGCGAGAGCAGCCTCGACGGCCGCGAGCGATGCCGCGCGTCCGACGAGCAGCGGAATTACCATGTACGGGAAGATCACGACGTCGCGCAGTGGAAGCACCGGCAGCCGGTCCTCCAGCTCGAAGCTCTCTTCATCTCGCGTCAGGGTGATCGTCATGCTTTCAATATACCTTCCAGCCGCTGCGCCGAGGCATAAACGAACCCCTTCGGTACGGGCAGATACAATTTTCCGCGCGGGGCTGCATCTTACGCGTGCGTCATGGACGAGGGCAGACCGGCCTTCACGACATGGTCGTGGATCTCGCCTCATGAGGAGTGCATGCGTTCACTCGTTCTTCTGCTGCTTTTACTTGCATCACCGCACGTCGCAGCTCAGGCGAGTGCTCGCCCGTGCCCGAGCGGGGCCGCGCTCACCGCGAGCGTTCCGGCGCCATCGCACACGATGCACGGGACGTCGATGCCCGGGACGTCGATGCCCGGGACGTCGATGCCCGGGACGTCGATGCCCGATGAGGCGACGTCCTCCTCTGTAGTGGAGGTCGACAGCGCGCGAAGGGAGATCCGCATCGTCGCTGGTCCCTTCCGCATCGCGCCCATGGCCCACGAGCCGAACGACATGATGTCGATGGACACGCCGGTGCTTCGCGTCGCATGGCCCGCCACCGGATGGGTGAACGGCTACAGCGTGCAGCTCTGCGATGGCGACGCAGCGGTGGGAACAGCGCTCGCTCACGGCATGGTGCACCACGTCGGCCTCGCCAATTACAGCCGGCGCGAGCTGCTCTACCCGATGGTCGAGCGGCTCATGGCGGCGGGGAAGGAGACTCCGCGAGTCTCGCTTCCCGGCAACGTCGGCGTCCCGCTCACGCGCGGCGACACACTCGGCCTCTACTCCGCCTTCCACGACGTCGGCGGCCGGACGGTCGAGCGCGCGTACGTCATCGTGACGCTTCCATGGATTCCCGCGGGGCAGGCGAATCCGATCGTAGTGATGCCGTTCTTCGCCGACGCGAACTGCGTCATCGGCGGAACCTCGGCGTGGGATCTCAAGCCCGGCCGCTCGCAGAGAGTCTCCGAGTTCACGATGCCCCTCGGCGGCTCACTCCTCGCGCTCGGCGGCCACGTGCACGACTACGCGCGCTCCGTGCGCCTCGAAGATGCGGACAACGGGAAGATGCTCGTCGAGCTCCACACGAAGCTCACCCAGGACGGCCACCTCATCTCGCTCGGCAAGCGCGTTTTCGGCTTCCACGAGGAAGGGCTGCCGCTCGTGGCGGGGCATCGCTATCGCATCGTCGCCGTGTACTACAACCCGACGGGACACACGCTCAGGCAGGGCGGGATGGCGTCGATGGCCGGCGCGTTCGTGCCCGATGATGTAGCCGAGTGGCCGCGTTTGGATCCGACGAGCATCGATGTGCAGCGTGATATCGCGAGCGTCGGGAGCCACGACATGGTGCAGTGATATCGGGGTGATGTAAGCGCGAGATGATGCAAAAACGGGGACGCCGATTCGGCGTCCCCGTTTTCTCTTGAATTCAAGATACTTTGCTCAGGCTTCCTTCTTCTGCTGCTTGGGCGAGATCTCGAGCAGCGGCGGCGTGCCGTTGAGGACGCACGACTCCGTGATCTTGACCTCGGTGATGTCGTCCCGGCTCGGGAGGTCGAACATGACGTCGGTCATGAGCTCCTCGAGAATCGCGCGGAGACCGCGGGCGCCCGTGCCGCGCTTGAGCGCGCGTTGGGCGACGCCACGTAGCGCTGCCTCGTCGAAGGTGATCTTCACCTCTTCGAGCTCGAAGAGCTTCGTATACTGCTTGGTGAGCGCGTTCTTGGGCTCCTTGAGGATGCGCACGAGCGAGTCCGCATCGAGCGCCTCGAGGGCGACGGTGACGGGGAGGCGACCCACCAGCTCCGGGATGAGCCCGTAGCGGAGGAGATCGTCAGGCTCGACGTCTGCGAACGGATTCTTCGCGAGGTCCGTCGCCTTGCCGTTCGCCAGCTCTTCCTTCGTGAAGCCGATCTGACGACGGCCCGTGCGCGCCTCGATGATCTTCTCGAGGCCGTCGAAGGCGCCACCGCAGATGAAGAGAATGTCCTTCGTGTTGATCTGGATGTATTCCTGCTGCGGGTGCTTGCGGCCGCCCTGCGGCGGAACCGAAGCGACGGTGCCCTCGAGGATCTTGAGGAGCGCCTGCTGCACGCCTTCGCCGGACACATCGCGCGTGATGCTCGGGTTCTCGCTCTTGCGCGCGATCTTGTCGATCTCGTCGATGTACACGATCCCGCGCTCGCACTCGGCGACGTTGAACTCGCCGGCCTGGAGCAGTCGCACGAGAATGTTCTCGACGTCCTCACCGACGTAGCCCGCTTCGGTGAGCGTGGTGGCGTCCGCGATCGTGAAGGGGACGTCGAGAATGCGTGCGAGCGTCTGGGCCAGGAGTGTCTTGCCGACTCCGGTGGGGCCCATGAGCAGGATGTTCGACTTGTCGAGCTCGACGTCATCGTCGCGCCCCGTCGTGCAGTTGATGCGCTTGTAATGATTGTAGACGGCGACTGCGAGCGCCTTCTTGGCGCGCTCCTGGCCGATCACGTACTGGTCGAGCACATCCTTGATCTCTTGCGGAGTGGGGACCTGCGTGATCGCCTCCGCTACCTCTCTCTCCTCATCCTCTGCGAGAATCTCGTTGCAGAGGGAGATGCATTCGTTGCAGATATAAACAGAAGGGCCCGAGATGAACTTCCGCACGGAGTCCTTGGACTTGCCGCAGAAAGAACATCGCAGGTGTTTATCGTGACTCATTGGCATCCGCTGAAGCGAGGGGGAGCGGGTGTGCAAGCGCCGGGGCAGGAGCTCGGCGCGGGGGAGGCGCTATTAGTTAACACGCCTCCCGCGAGCCGGTCAATCCACTTGACAGCCTTGTGAATCATTTCACAAGACAGCCTTCTTCTCCGTAGCTACAAGTGCACGTTCCTGCGCGATCACCGCATCGATGATCCCGTATTCCTTCGCTTCCTCTGCGCTCATGAAGCGATCCCGGTCGATGTCCCGCTCGATTTGTTCCACCGGACGTCCCGTGTGCTTCGCCATCAGCTCGTTCATCTTCGCGCGGAGATAGAGAATCTCGCGCGCCTGAATCTCGATGTCGGCTGCGGTGCCCTGCGCGCCGCCGGACGGCTGGTGAATCATGATGCGCGCGTGCGGAAGCGCCATGCGCTTGCCGGGTCCGCCCGCCGCGAGCAGGAACGCTCCCATGCTCGCCGCCATTCCCATGCAGATCGTGCGGATCGGGGCGTTCAGGAACTGCATCGTGTCGTAGATCGCCATCCCCGCGCTGACGCTGCCGCCCGGGGAGTTGATGTAGATGTTGATGTCGCGCTCGGGGTTGTCCGCATCGAGGAAGAGCAGCTGGGCAATGATGATGTTGGCGACGTCATCGTTGATCGGCGTGCCGAGGAAAATGATGCGGTCCATGAGGAGCCGCGAGAAGATGTCGTACGTGCGCTCGCCGCGGCTGGACCGCTCGATGACGTACGGGGGATAGATGGACATCTGCGTTTCCCGTTCTTTGAGAAATGGGTGCGTCGCTCCGGAGAGCTCCGGAGCTACGCGTGCTCTATCAGGTTCTTCTCACTCAGCCAGGCGAACACCTTATCCTCGGTGATGCTCCGCTCGAGCTCCTTGAGTCGCCCGGCCTTCTGCAGCGATGCGTAGACCTGTCCGGGCTCTGCGCCGCGCTTCGCAGCCACGTCCGCGACACGCTCATCGATGTCTGCTTCCGTTGCCGCGAGTCCTTCGCGTGCGGCCAGCGTCTCGATCACGAGATCGCGACGAACCTGCCGCACCGCCATGGGACGAAACTCGGAGCCGAACTTCTCTCGCTCCGTCTCCGGAATCTGATACGCCTCGCCGTACGATTGCACCAGCTGATTGACCCAGCTCGGCGGCACGTCGAACGGGTTCGCCGCGAGCAGCTCATCGATGAGCTTCTGGCGCACTTCCGAATCCGCCTCGTGCTCCGCGTGCTTCGTGAGATCCTCGCGCACGGTGGAGTGCAACGCATCGAGTGAATCGAAGTCGCCGACCTCGCGCGCGAACGCGTCGTCGAGATCGGGGAGCGACTTGCGCTTCACATCCGTGACGGTGACGCGCACCTTCTTCGTCTTGCCGCGCTGCGCCTCATCGGGGAAGTCCTCGGGCCACTTCACAGGCCGCTCCGTCGACTCGCCCGGCTTCGTCTCCATGATGAGCTCTTCGATTCCCGGAATCGCCTGCTCGCCGCCGAGGACGAGTCGATATTCGCGACCCTCGGGCATGGAACCGTCGTCTTCGGCGGTTGCGAGCTGCACTACCACCTGATCGCCGGGCTGAGGGCGGTCGGTGACGGGCGACCATGTCGCACGCTGATCGCGAAGCGTCTCGACCTGCTCGCGAAGCTGCTCATCGCTCACCGGCTTCGCCGTGCGAGTGACCTTGAAGCCCGAAGTGTGCGGCAGCTCGATAGACGGGCGGATCTCGAGATGCAGCTGGAAGGTCAGCGGCTGGCCGTCTTCGGCCTTGAGGTCGTGGATGTGTGGCTGGGTCGCGAGGTCGAGCTTCTCGCGATCGATGACTTCCTTGAAGGCCGCCTGCACGAGCCCTTCGATTGCTTCCTGGCGGATGGCCGCGGCGAACTTCTTCCGCACCATGCCCGCCGGCGCCTTGCCGGGACGAAAGCCGGGGAGACGCACCTGGCTCGCGTAGCGCTTCGCGGCGCGGTCCTCCGCCTCCTCGACTTCGGGGAGCGGAACGGAGACTTCGAGCAGACGCTCGAGGCCTTCGGTTTTGACTGGAGTAATGTCTATCTGCATTGATGAAAGATAACGCCTTCCCGGGCGCGCAACGCCCTAGCGCTCCGCCTCGGCCCTTTCGTGCGCCAGCGACCACCCTTGATGGATGGCCTCCATCACCGAGTCCGGGCGCGTGAGCTGGATCATGTGACCGGCGCGAGGCAGGACGACGAGATGCGAGTGGTGCACCTGGTTGTGGAGACGGTAGCCGTGGCGCGCCGGCGATGCGACGCGATCGCCTTCGCCTACCACGATGACGAGGGGCATCTGGATCTCGCCGTAGCGCGTGACGAGGCCTGCTGCGGCGCGGAGGGCGGCGGTGTTGCGAGAGAGACGCCGGCGCTCGCTCGGACGGCGAACAGGCGCGGACTCGCGGAGGGGAATGAGCGTGTCGGCGAAAGGGACAGGCTCGGGGGCGAACTTGGCGCGGAGGGCGAAGTCGTGCGCGGGGCGTCCGACCATCGGCGAGATCACGGCGCCAAGACGGCTGACCACGCGGATGTGCGGATCGGTGGCGCGGATCGAGGCGTCCGCGTAGCAGAGCGGGTTCACGAGCACGAGCCCCGCGAAGTCATCGGGATATCGAAGCGCGAGGGCGAGGGCGACGACCGCACTCCACGAGTGCGCGACGAGCAGCGGCTGCTCGGCGCCGAGCTCGCGGAGGGCGAGGCGAATGACGCGAGTCTGCGAGTCGAGGGTGGTGTCGGCGCGGACGCGATCGCTGCCGCCAGTGCCAGGGCGATCGATGAGGAGCGCGCGAAAGTCGTAGGCGACGCGGGCGAGGAGCGGCGCCATGAAATCGGAGGCATCGCCATCGTCGCCCTGGAGCACGACGACGGGGCGTCCGTCGCCGCGGTCTATTACGTGGAGACGTCCGTTCTCGATGCGAAGCTGATTCGGCTCGCCTGGTGCCACAGCGCGCCGAGACGGTCGCTGCTTGAACGCGAGAATGCCGACGATCGCGACGTTGAGCGCGATGAGCAGAACTACGGCCAATTGCCAATTCGCCACAGACTCCCTCCCCGGAAGAGGTAGAGCGCTACGGTGTAAGGGGATACGGTAGGTGGCTTCAGATGCTACGTCAACAGTGGATTTTGGAGATCGATGACTGGGTCATCGAATTTCGGCGCCGCCGGTGAGCTGGCGCTCTAGATCCACCCGGCTGCGCGGTACCACGCGAGCGTCGATCTCACGCCTTCGCGGAGCGACACCTTCGGCTCGTAGCCGAGCTCCGCGCGCGCGCGCGAGATGTCGAAGGCGCGGCTCTTCGTGAAGAAGGCGACGCGGCGACGATAGATCGGCGGCTCGATGTTGAGCGGCTCGCACACGGCTTCACACAGCGCGCCCGCGGCGTAAAATGGCCAGACCGGGAGATGGAGCCCGAGCGGCTTCACCCCTGCCTCTTCGGCGATGAGATTCACGAGCGCGTTGAGCGACATGAACTCATCGCTGCCGATTATGTACGTGCGACCGACCGCCGACGGCGACTCGCCGGCCATTCGCACGCCCTCGATCAGATCATCGATGTGCACCATGCTGAAGAGCGCGTCGCCACGCCCGAGGATGGGGAAGCGACGATGCGCGACGCCCTTGAACATCTTGAGGAGCCGGAGATCGCGCGGACCGTACATCGGCGCGGGGCGAACGACGGTGAGGGGGACACCGAGGCGTTCTGCGGTGGCGACGGCCTGCTGCTCGCCTTCGAGCTTGGTGCGCTGATAGACGTCGCCGGGGCTGAACGGCGAGCTCTCGTTTGCGGGCGGATGCTCGATGTCGCCGTGAACGCCGACGGTGCTGATGTGCACGACGCGTCCGACAGCTGCGCTCGATGCAGCGATGATGAGCCGCGACGGTCCTTCGACGTTGACGACGCGGAACTCTTCATCCGGCAGCCCGACCTGACGAAAGATCGAGGCGAAGTGGTAGACGGTCGACACGTCGCGCAGCGCGCGGGTGAGCGAGGCCGAATCCTTCATATTGCCGACGGCGACCTCGACTCCCGCGAGCTCGAGCGCGCGAGCGTGTGAGCGGTCGCGCACGAGCGCACGCACCTTGTACCCGCCGCCGACGAGCGCGCGCAGCATCGCGGAGCCTGCGAATCCGGTCGCGCCCGTGACGAGGACGCGTCCCTGTTGATCCCCAGCGGGGCCGGGAAGGCCGTATAGATCCCCGGGTGCGTCGTAGGCGGGTCGCGTCAACGTGCCCGCCATGTTGAGGGTGTCCAATCGGCTAGTATACGGCATGTGGATGATAGACGCCCAAGGTGCACGGGGCGTATCGCCGTCGCACGATCGCTCGTCTTCGAGCAGAGTCGCCGCTGCGTTTTGGGCCATCTTCCTGCCGTTTCACTCGCTGCGCAGCGCATGACCACCGATCCCCCGAAAACCCGAACCGCCCTTCGAAGCGCCGTGCACACGGCGGTGCGCGCGGTGCTCGTAGCCGCGGCAATTTACGCGCTGTGGCGGTGGGTGGACTGGGCACGCGTGTGGACGGCGATCTCGACGATCTCGCCGGCGGCGCTCGTGATCGCGGTTGCGCTCGCATCGGCGGATCGCGTGCTGATGGGCTACAAGTGGCGCCAGCTCGTGTGCGCGGTGGGCGGCACGCTGCGTCTTCGCGACGCGACGAACATCTACTATCAGACGTGCTTCACCGATCTCGTCCTCCCGAACGTCGTAGCGTCTGAGGGACTTCGGGTGTATCTGGGTCGCCGGCTGGGGATCCCGCTGGCGCTGTTGCTGGGCTCGATGGCGATAGAGCGAATGATCGCGGCGGCGGTGGCGATCATGCTCGCGGGAGTTGGACTTCTGTACCTGGCGGCCGAGGTCGAGCCGCAGATGCGTACGAGCTTCCTGTTGATCATTGCCGCGACCGCGGTGATCGCCGCGCTCGGAGTGCTGGCGGTGTGGTGGACGCCGCTGCATCGCCTCGCGGGGCGCGCGGTGCGCGAGCGCATCTCGCCAAGAATTTTTCAGCTGCTGAAGAAGATTTCGGCATCGCTCGTTGCGTATCGCGGCCAGCCCGCGACGCTTGCATTCAATCTCGCGCTCGCGATCGCGGAGAATCTGCTGCAGATCGTGAACTTCTACGTGATCGGGCGCGGAATCGGGATTCGAGTGCCGGTGCTGCCGTTCTTCGCGGCGATCGCGGTGACGGCGCTGGTGCGGCGGCTGGCGATGCACGTCGAGGGAAAGGCGCTCGGCGAGGGTGCGGCGGTGGTGATGTTCGCGCTGCTGGGGATCGACAAGGACGCGGCGGTGGCGCTGACGTTCGCGCACTATGCACTGTGGCTGCTTGCGTCGATGCCGGGGGCGTTTCTGTTGTTTCGGAGCGGGGTGAAGTTGAGGGACTTGGAGGGGAGCGGGAGTGCGGGGTGAGCCCCGCCTTCGCGCTTCGGCGCATACTTCGCGGATGCACATCCGTCCTCATCGCCGAGGAGCGCTCGCATGTCCAATCCCTCCGGCGAAGACGCGATGAAGATGAACGCCGTCCCCGTGGAGGATTCGTCGCTCGCGTCGAGCGCCCCTGCATCCCGCGGTGTCCGCGTGCGCACGATCACCGCCGGCGTGGCGATGGAGCACAAGCTCGATCGCGATGCCGTCGTGCGCGCACTCGAGATGCTCGCGCGGGCGAAGACGCGATTCGAGGCCGAGGGGTACGAGGTGCAGACCACACGCATCACGATGCCGCCGGTGATCGCGGTGCTCGACGCGCGCGCTCGTCGCGCAGCGCTCGCCGACATCGCGGCGATCGATGCCCTCGTCGCAAGCAAGGGCGCCGTGTGCAGCCTCGGCCCGGTTCTCATCGCCGACCGGGCCGATGATGATCTCGCGTCGTGGTCGGCCGAAATGGTGAAGGCGACGACGAGCACGTCGTTCAGCGTGATGGTCGCGTCGGCTGCCGGCGGCGTGCACGCGCGCGCCGCTCGATCCGCGGCCGAGGTGATGCACGCCGTCGCCGGCGCAGTGCCCGACGGAAAGGGAAGTTTCCGCTTCGCCGCCGCCGCGAATATTCCTGCGGGCACGCCGTTCTTTCCCGTCGGCTGGCACGAAGGTACGAGCTCGCTCGCGATCGGGATGGAGTCCGCGGATCTCGTTCGCGCCGCGTTCGCCGACGCGACCGACGTCGAGGACGGGCGCCGTCGCCTCACGGAGCGAATGACCACGGAGCTCCGCGCCGTCGAGAAGATCGCGTCGGCGAGCGCCGCCGGGGAGAAGGTGCGCTATGGGGGCATCGATCCCTCGCCCGCGCCGATGGGCGATGTGAGCATCGGCGCGGCGCTCGAGGCGCTGAGTCACGTTCCCTTCGGCGACGCGGGCACGCTGCGCGCGTGCGCGGTCGTGACGGAGGTGCTCAAGAGCATCCCGGTACTGCAGTGCGGCTACGCGGGGCTCATGCTTCCGGTGCTCGAGGACAAGGTGCTCGCGAAGCGCGCGATCGAAGGACGCTACGGGCTGCGCGATCTGCTCCTGTTCTCGAGCGTCTGCGGCACGGGACTCGATGTCGTGCCGGTTCCCGGCGACACATCCATGGAAACGCTCGCGAACATCATCCTCGATGTCGCCGCGCAGTCGGTGAAGCTGAGGAAGCCGCTGTCGGTGCGACTCTACCTCGCACCCGGCGCGAAGGTGGGCGATCCGATGCATGTGAACGATCCGCTGCTCACCGACGCGATCGTCTTTCGTGCCTAGAAAAAAGACGGCTACATCACGCTCTTCGCCGCGTCGCCCTTCGTGAACAGCATGCTCGAGTGCTTCTCGCCAGCGACGGACTGCACGATGTTGATCTGATCGTCGAACAACTCGCACAGCATCTGATCGCCGAGCTTGATCGTGTTCGGCGGCCCCGCATTCGCCGCGCGCACACACAGCCAGAGAAGGTCGTTGGCGCGCCGCGAGCCACACCACGCGAGCGGCACCGCGCGTCCCGACGCATCTGAGAGCCTGAAGGTGCTGCTCACGTACGCGAACGCGGCCGCATCCGTCACGTGATCATCGATTGGCGCTTTTGCGCCAGCGTGTTTCGCGACCGCAGATGCGAAGTCGCCCGCGAACACGCGGATACTTCCCTCGAGCACACGCCCTTTCGCATCGTATGTCATCTGCACGAGCGTCGTGTGCAGCGGATGCGCCACTCCGCGCGCGGCGCCGAGCGATATGGCCCCGCACCAGACCGAGAGTCCGATCGCGCGCAGTGCCCGCGCGCCGCGCATCTTCACCACGGCGCCCGCTCGATCGCCCAGTGCGCGGCGATGACTGCCACGAGCGACGAGACGGCCACCACGCGAAGCCGAAGCGGTGACGGTGCGCGCGCGGGCAGCTTGATCCACGCGATGGCTCGATCGATGCCGAAGAGCACGGTGAACGCAGCGATCAGCACCACGATCTGACCGAGCTCGATCCCGACGTTGAAGCCGAAAAGCGGCAAGGCGACGTGATCGACGAAGAGGCTCTTGAGATAGCTCGCAAAGCCGGCACCGTGCACGAGTCCGAACACGCCCGCAAATACGGGCCGATACCGTCCGTTCCACAGCGCGCCGCCGCGATCCTTCACGACGGATTGCGCTCGACGTCGGCTGTGTCCTGGTGATCCGACGCGAGTGAGCGTTTGCCGAGAATGCCACTTGCCGTGACGACGACGGCGATGACCGCGAACCACATTCGCGGCTTGTCACCGAACCTATTGAGCCAATGCATGGCTGCCCCCAACGTATGAGAATGAGTCGCGAACGCGACCGAGGCATCGGGCGATACCAGGCTCTCTACGTTGGGTTCGGTAAATCGGATATGTGCACAAAAAATGAACAGAAGCGGTCATTTACACCGCTCTGTTCATTCAGCCTTCATCGCACCGATCAGTAAGGGGGTCGTAGTGGGCTGGGCCGAGCCGCCCATGGGCTCCGCGGTTACGGCGATAGCGGCAAGCGAATCGCCTGAAACCGCATAGGTCGCCTGCAGCATTGCCGAGCCGGCGGGCGTGGGCTCGAACATGCCCGCGCTCACCTTTTTCTTGTCCTTCATCACGAGCCACAGCTGGTACGTGTGGCCCGGCGACATGGGCGGCAGGTTGTACGCGACGAAGGTCCAGCGGTTCATCGGCTGGTTCCAGAACATGCGCGCGTACGGCTGGCGCGTGCTGGCCGAGTTCGCGTCGATCACCATGACGCCGGGCCCGGACAGCTCGGCGATCATCGACTGCTGATCGACGAGGCGCTTCTTGAGAGCGGCGTTCTCGCCGTCGGCGGATCTGCTGGCGACCGTGAGCTCCTTGCGTAGCGCGTGCTCGTTCGCGCCGTAGGCGGTCGCGCCCGCGGCGAGCACGAACATCGCAGCCGCGAGCCACATCCAGGTCGGCGAGGTGCGTCTGGCGATGGCTGCTTTCTGCGCGGGCGTCGCGATTGGCGTCGGTCTCCGAATCGGCGTCACATTCGCGCGATCCGCGACGGCGCGCGCCATGAGGCGCGCGCGCATCAGCGAATCGCGTTCGGGGGCGAGCTTCTTCGCGGGAAGCGTCGCGCCGATTGTAGCGACGTCATCGCGAAGCTCGGCGAGCTCGCGAGTGCAGTCGGGGCAGAGCGCGAGATGCGCGTCGAGCATGCGCTGCTCCGACGGCGAGAGCGCATCGAGCGCGGCCATCGCGAGCAGTTCGAGCGCGGCTTCGTGACCGAGTCTGTCGGTCATTGCACGCCCTCCCTGTGCTGTGCGAGCGGCGCGCGCAGCTTTTCGAGCGCGAGCCGCGCACGCGTTTTCACGGTTCCGAGGGGGAGGGATGTGCGCGAGGCGATCTCGCTCTGACTCAGCCCGCCGAAGTAGGCGAGCACGATCACCTCGCGCTGCTCGGCTGGCAGCTTCGCGAGGGCAGCGGAGATGTCGCGCGCACGCTCCGCGGCTTCGGCGTTGCGCTGCGGATCGGGAGCGGGCGCCATGGCGTCGGAGCGATCGATGGCATCGGCAGACGTCGCACCAGTGGTGTCGAGTGGATCCTCGGCGCGCCGGCGCCACGCGCGCTGGCGATCGAGCGCGCGGCTACGCGCGATCGTCGACAGCCACGTGGAAACGGCGCCGCGCGATGCGTCGTATCTGGATGCTTCGCGCCACGCCTGCCAGAACGTCTCCTCCACTGCATCCTCCGCCTCGTCTGCCTGCCCGAGCAGGTAGAACGCGATCGTGTGAATGGTCGTCGCAAAGCGATCGTAGAGGGCGCCGAGTGCGGACTCGTCGCCCGTGGCCATGCGCGCCACGAGGGCCGCGTCTGGATCAGCGGCTTGCGGCGGCATGGACTTCGGAGATGGGTACGATCACAGAGGGCGGGGCGGATTCATCTTACGATCAATTTAGGATGCAGCATGCATGGCGCTAGAGCGCCAAGGAGGGATGCGAGGCTGGGCCGGTGCGAGTACCACGGGGGTAACGAGTGCTGCGGAACCCATTCGGTGGCAGTGCGATCATCGCAGATCGTACAGCAGGACGCGGACTCCCGTGAACTGACGGTCACTCAGAATCGGAAATCGATGCGCGAGCGAATCACGAACCGCGGCTCCGGCGCGGCCATCCTGATTGAACAATGCCCAGAGTCTGCCGTGATCATGGCCGAGACCGGAGAGCGCATCTTCGATATCGGCCTCGCCCAGAGTTCCGGGGTAGATCACGACTGCTACCTGTGTGGTCGCGCGCAGCGACGCGCGGTAGTAGTCGAAGGGCGCGGATACAAATCGAGGAAAGAAAAGCACGTCGTCTCCTGGTTGAGCCGAGGCGACGACGTACTCGGTTGCCGCGCGCCAATCGTCCTTGTCCGGCTGCCGATAGTAGAAGACGTCAGCGTGGATCGAGCTCGCGAGTATCAGCACGCCTGCGCCCACTGAGAGCGCGCGAGGGCGCAAGCGGTCCAATCCCGCCGCGAGCAGCAACACGGCGAAAGGGAGGCACTCGCCGAGATACTTGTCGACGAAGATCGGCTTGATCAGCGAAGCCGCCAGTACGAGCACTATGGGGACAGTCGTACCGGCGACGATCAATGCGAAGTGCCACGCAGCGTTGTCGCGTCGATCCGCCCGCCACGCGGCACGTGCGCCAAAGCCCGCGGCGAGCAACGCGGCGAGGAGGGCGGGGTAGGCAAACACGCGAGCTCCAGTGGTGTTATCGCCGCCAAGTAGGGAGTACACCAGATACTCGACGCGCCGAACCGTGGGAATCGGAATCCACGTTGCCGGATCGGCATGCCCGAGCAGAACGAACGCAGCGATCGGTAACAGGAGCACGCCGATGGCGACGGCGGCGAGGGCGAACGCTCTCGTCGGCAAGCCGCCAGGTCGAATGATGGCAACTGATGTCCATTGAGCGAGCACCGCGAGACCGGCATAGAAGTGCGCATACGCGGCGAGCGCGCTCGTGACAACATACGCGACCCAGAGAGCCACGGAATGTCTCGAGGCCGACGCGACGGCGCGTACCAGAAGGAGCGTCGATCCGGTAATGAGCAAAAGCATCAGGCTGTAGCCACGCGCCTCCTGCGCGAAGCGAATGTGATATGGATTGAGCGCCAGCAGGGTAACGGCGATCAGGCCTGCGCGCGCGCCCAGCAGGCGCTTGCCGAGACGATACATCAGCGGAAGCGTTGCGATGGAACAGACCGCGGACAGGCTCCGAACGATCCCTTCCTCCGATCCGAGCCGAATCCAGCCGCGGAGGAGGAGATAGTACGGAAGCATGTTGAGCTCGCGCGCAACTGTCAGATGCACGAACTGCGGCCACGACAAGCGCGCGTAGGCCACGCTCAGGGCCTCGTCGAGCCAGAAGCTTTGTGTACCGAGATGAAAGAGCCGAAGCGCGCAGCCGATGGCGACGATGCCCCCGACGAAGATGGCAGTTGATCGATTGTCAGTTCTGCCGGCGAGGGCTGCGTCAGGCATGGATCAAAGTTCAGGAGGCGCCCGATGCCCGGCGTACGATGTATGCGGGCATGCGCGAACAGGAATTGGCGCGGCGTGCGAAATCCGCGACTGGCCAGCGACATCACATGGCAAAACAATTGCGAAATCCGATCTGTTATGCAACCGACACTCGGTGGTACGAAGAGCGTGGTGTTTGGCGGTCGTCGAATCGGTTGAGTCGCTCATGTTCAGCCACGTGTCGATGCTCGCGCTCGGTTCTACAGCGTTGCGCATTCTGGATGGAAACCAGCCCCGTTTGCCGGGTGTGAATCGCGGTAGCGCACGGACAGGTTGATGATGCCTGCGTTGTAACTCCCGCCACAGATGACGTGGCGTGCCGGGAGGCGGCCGAAGAGACGCCACCGCGCGAGAGCGGCGGCGAGCGGCCGCACAATGTGAGTGGATACCGTATCACTCGGGACGGTCGCCCGATCGACCACGAGTACGCGAGAGCCCTTGCGGGCAAGAAGCATCGCCGTCGAGCAACCGGCACAGTGTACTCCCACCACTATCGTATCGTATTTGTTATTCATGCATCCTCGGGTGCAACGCTTACCAGTCAGTCGCCCAAACCTTATCTTCGCAAGCTCCGCCGACGCGGGTAAGGACCTTGTCATCGCTTGAAG
>JACCWE010000017.1 GCA_013697785.1 Gemmatimonadaceae bacterium | reverse complement strand
CACCACCGCGCCCGCGCCGGTGACCAGCGCGCCGCGCAGCATGGCGGGGGCGAGCGCCCCGCCATGCCGCTCGAGCGATGCGCCAAGTGCGCCGGCCGCGCGCTCGCCGAACGCGCCCTGGCTCTCGACCTCAAGCGCACCGCGCAATGAGCCATCGCGCAGCGCGCGCTCGCGCTCGATGGCGTGCGCGACCTTCGTGGGCGACGCGGCGCGCCGCACGCGTACCACGGTCCACGCCAGTGGCACGCCCAGAGCAACGAGCACGACCACCCAGGCGATCGCGGGCGCCGCAGGCTCGCTAATCCAGCGTGCGTTGCCGAGCCAGAAGGCCGCGAGTCCCGCGAGCAGCGCGGCGGCGGCGAGCGAAAACGCGGCACCGCGCGCGCTCATCGTCGCCACGAGACGAAAGCGCTCGCGCGCGACGAGCTGGCGGAGCGTCACGAGATGGGGCGGCTCGTCACCGCGTACACGAAGAGATTCACACCCATGCGGAGCGCCGCCTCGTGCAGCGCCGGCGGATCGTGATAGACCTCCGTGTCTTCCCAGCCATTTCCGAGATCGCTCGAGTAGCTGTAGTACACGACGAGCCGGTCGCCGATGAAAATTCCGAAGCCCTGCGCGGGCTTTCCATCGTGCACGTGAATCTTCGGAATTCCCTTCGGAAAGTCGTAGACGATGTGGTAGATCGGATGCGCGAGCGGGACCTCGACGAGCGGGCGATCCGGAAACACGCGCGCGATCTCGCGACGAAAGCTCGGATCGAGCCCGTAGTTGTCATCGGCGTGGAGAAAGCCGCCGTGCTCGAGATATTGACGGAGCCGCACCACTTCCTCATCCGAGAAGTGGACGTTGCCGTGGCCGGTCATGTAGATGAACGGATAGTCCCACAGGCGATCGTCCATCAACGTCACTCGCGCTTCCGTGCGGCTCACGGGCAGAGTCGTGCGCGCGGCGATCGCCGCCAGCAGATTCGGCAGGCTCGATGGATTGCCGTACCAGTCGCCGCCGCCGTCGTATTGCAGCCGCGCGATCGTCATCTTCGGCGTGCGCTCCGCGGGCCTCGCCGCCACGAGCGATCCCCCGAGCAACAGCGCGATCGATGATGTGAGCAGCGAACGGCGAAGAAACATGGATCTCAAGGTAGCGGTGAGGCTGACGTCGTTCAGTCTTCTTCCTGCGCGAGCCTGTAGGCGGCGTTGCGTGTGATCCCCTGCTCGGCGACGAGCGTGCGCGCAACATCTCGCGCGCTGAGTCCGCCCGCACGCAGCGCGCGCGCCTTCTCCCGCGCGGCATTCTCATCGATCACCACGGGCGGCGCGCCCGCGATCACCAGCACGACCTCGCCACGCGGCGGTGCCTCGTCATAGTACTGCGCCAGCTCATCGAGCGTTCCCCGCCGCACCTCCTCGAACTGCTTCGTCAGCTCGCGCGCGACCGCTCCGACGCGCGCGCCGCACCCTGCTTCGGATAGGTCGCGCAACGTCGCCGCCACCCTCGGCGCCGCCTCGTAGAGCACCGACGTATGTAAAATCGACGCAATCTCCGCGAGCGCGCTCATCCGCTCGGCTCCCTTCCGATCGAGAAAGCCGAAGAAGGTGAATCGCTCGGCCGAGATCCCGCTCGCCACCAGTGCCGAGAGCAGGGCGGATGCACCGGGAATAGGTATCACGCGCACTCCCGCGTCGATCGCTGCGGTGACTAACCGGGCGCCGGGATCGGAAAGAAGCGGCGTTCCCGCGTCGGAGATCAGCGCCATCGACTCGCCCGCGACCATTCGCGCCACGAGCGCACCCGCCGTGCGCGCCTCATTGTGCTCGTGGTACGACACGAGCGGCGTGGCAATGTCGAAGCGCGTGAGCAGGGGGCGCGAGTGACGCGTGTCTTCGGCGAGCACCACCGCGACGGTCTTCAGCGTCTCGATCGCGCGCGGAGAGAGATCCCCGAGATTGCCGATCGGGGTCGATACAATGAAGAGCTGGCCGTGCGTATCGCTCATCTGCACTCACGAATGAAAAGCGGGTCCGGACACAGTGATGCGCCGGACCCGCAAAGTGCAGCCTTGGCCCGCCGCGTGGAAGCGGCGGCGTTGATCAGGTGACCCAGCTTACGCGGTAGTGGTGCTGGCAGCTGCCGCGAGATGCTGCTTGAGCTTCGCGTCGTACTCGCGCTTCGGGTGTGCGCCGAGAATGGTGTCCACGACCTTGCCGTTCTTGAAGAACAGCACGAGCGGGATCGACCGGACGTTGAAGCGAATCGCCGACTTCTGGTTCGAATCGACATCCACCTTCGTCACTTTCACCTTGCCGGCATACTCCACCGCAAGCTCATCGAGCACGGGCCCGATCATGCGACAGGGGCCACACCAGGCCGCCCAGAAATCAACGACGACGAGCCCTTCACCCTTCTCTACTTCCTGCTCGAAAGTGTCATCGGTTACCGCCAACGCGTTCGACATGCCTCAACCTCCACAGCGGGCCTCGCACGAGCGCTGCCCCGCGTTAAATTTGTGCGCTCACACCATAAAGGGAGCGCGATTCTCATGCCACCCACTCCCCGTCGTGGAGCGCGCATCGCGCACATTGGAATTGCCGTGCGCGCGATCGACGAGATGCTTCCCTTCTATCGTGATCTCCTCGGCCTCGACGAGCATCCGTTGGACGACTCCGACGGTGCCCACATCGCCGGCCTCGCAGCCGGACCTCAGCTCGTGGAGCTGCTCGAACCTCTTTCGCCGGACTCCCCGATCTCGAAGTTTCTCGAGAAGCGCGGTCCCGGAATCCATCATATCTGCTTTGCTGTCTCGGATCTGGACGCCACGCTCGCCCGCTGCCGTGCGAAGGGAGTTCGACTTATCGACGACACGCCGCGCATGGGTGCGGAGGGGAAGCGAATCGCCTTTCTTCACCCCGCCACCACCGGCGGTGTGCTCATCGAGCTTACCGAGGACTAACGCGTGCGTCTGACCACGCGTTCCCGTTTTTCAGCGCTTTTGCTGGTTGGAACAGAGGTCCTGGAGCGGGGCCAGCTGGACGTCGAGAACGTACCAGCGCTCGGACGGTCCCTGCACCGCGGTGATCTTCGTTTCGCGGGTCTGCCTGCCGCGCGTGAGCTCCACGGTGTAGTCGTGCTCGCCCTGCTTCGGCGTGATGTCCGCGCCGATCTCGAACCGGTCGTGCGTGAGGTAGCACATCATCGTCAGCTCTCGCTTCTCGAGCTGCGAGCGATCGACGACGTCGCGAGCCGCCCCGCGCTCGCTCCCCCAAATCGACGAGAATGCCTGCAGATCCTGCGCGCGCGCGGCCGCGAGGAACTGCTCGACGGCGAGCTTGGGCGACGCCGCACCGGTCATCTGCCCGTGCGAACCTCCGCCGCCACTGTTACCGCCACACGCGGCAGTGGCGATCATTACGCCGGCCGCGATCATGCTCACATTTAAGCGCTTCACCGAAATCTCCGCTGTCGTCGTGGGCGAACCTAACTACGCATGGCCATGCCAGCAACTCACCAGCGCCTCTATATAAACGTCGATCATGTCGCGACGCTTCGCCAGGCGCGGCGCACCGACGAGCCGGATCCCGCCGCCGCCGCCGCGCTCTGCGAAGATGCCGGCGCCGAGGGGATCACCGCACATCTGCGCGAGGATCGCCGTCATATGCAGGACGACGACATCGAGCGGCTCGCGAAAACGGTTCGCACCGTGTTCAATCTCGAGATGGCGCTCACCGAGGAGATGCTGCAGATCGGCGAGCGCCTGCGTCCATACCAGATCACTCTCGTACCCGAGCGGCGCGAGGAAGTGACAACCGAAGGCGGGCTCGATGTCTCTCGAGAGCCGGGGAAGCTCCGCGATGGGATCGCGCGGTTGAAACGTGCGGGGGTGCGTACCAGTCTATTCATCGATCCGGATGGGGGTGCGGTTCAGCGCTCGCACGACCTGGGTGCGGATGCGGTCGAGCTCCACACCGGAGCGTACGCGCATCACTCGAAGGACGAGCATATGGTGCGGGCGCTGATCGACGCGGCCGAGATGGGCCGGTCGCTGGGACTCGCGGTGCATGCGGGGCACGGACTCACCGTTCGGAACGTCGGCCCAGTCGCGGCGATCGCCGCAATCGAGGAGCTGAACATCGGACATTCGATCGTAAGTCGGGCCATCTTCGTGGGACTGGCGCAGTCGATCGCGGAGATGCGCGCGGCAATGGTCGCGGGCAGAGGTGGAGCGCGTTGACCAGTCCGGCGGGAAGGCCTAGTTTGCCCGTGCGCACACGAGCGGAGCAGAAATGACGTCGCCAGATGGGCTGCTGCACTTCTTTGTTCTCGAAGCGACCGATTACGTCGATCGCCTCGATTCGCTCGTCTCGTCCTCGGCCGAAGAGGGGCCGGATGCGAGCGCCTTCGGACGCTACGCGCGCAACTTGCGCGGCAGCGCGACGATGTCGCGCCAAATGGGGATCGCCGAAATCGCGAGCGCGCTCGAGCGGCTCGCGCGCGCGTTGCGCAATCGCGCGGTCAAGTGGGACGTCGGCGTCAATGCGGCGGTCGTCGCGGCGGTGGACGACCTGCGCATCCTCGTGCGCGCAATCAGGACCCCGGGCGGAGACGAGAGCGCGCGCATTCGCGCCCGCGTCGAGGAGCTCGGCACGCTCGTCCCCGCATCCGTCAGCGCCTTCGCAACGCCGGCACAGAGCCAGCCCACCGGCGCGGTGACTTTCCTCGCCGGCGAGGCCGCCGAGCTCGCGCGCGCGATCGACCATCTCGTCAGCACGCCCGAGGATGACACTGCCCGTGCGCATCCCGCCGAGCGGGTGCGCGCACTCCGCGGCGTCGCCGAGCTCAAGGACATTCCCGCGCTGGGAGATGTCGTCGACGCGATCGAGAACACGCTGAAGACGCTCGAGCTCAGCACCGTGCACGTGCCGAACACGAAGCAGAAGACGCTGCTCACCGCGGCGGCCGCGATCCTGCGCCGGATCGCGCGCGACATCGCGTCGCGCGGCCGCGCGTCGGATGACATCCCGGAGCTCGCGTCGTTCAAGGCGGCGCTCGCGGCCGTCGAGCCGGACGCGGGGCGCGGCGATCGCATCGTACCCATCGCGCAGCTCTTTCACGACGACGAAGGGCCGCACATTCTCACGACCGCGCCGCAGCCGCCCACCAGCGCGGCCGAGCGCTTCCGTCTCGAGGTGGTGAGCCTGGCGGAGCATCTGCGCGGAGTGGTCGCGCAGGCGCGTTCGAATCGCGCCCCGGAGCAGCGCGAGAAGAATCACCGCGAGCTTCGTGCTGCACTTCGCGCGCTCGGCAGCGCCGCGAACTCCTTCGGCGAGAAGCAGGTCGCGCGCTTCTCCGCGGAGTGGAGCGTGCGCGTGGCGACGCTCAACGATGCGCAGATGGAGGCGCTCGATCGCGCGGCGGCACTGCTCGCGAATCCAGCGACGCGGCCGGAGGAAGTTGCACGCGGGCTCGAACGTCTCGCGGCGCCGAAGACTCCGCACC
>JACCWE010000168.1 GCA_013697785.1 Gemmatimonadaceae bacterium | reverse complement strand
TACGGATCGGTCGCCGCGTACGTCTCGCCGCCCTTGAGCGTGACGTCGAACTCCTCCTTGAACGCGAGCCCCGCGAAGGCCGCGAAGAGAATCACGATGCCGACGTGAACGATGTAGCCGCCGTAGCGCCGGCGATTGCGCGCGACGAGGCGAAAGAGCGCCATCACCGGATTCTCGTTGTACATGCGACGCCGCGCCCCGATCCCCTTCCAGAACTCCTGCACGATCGTTCCGCTCACGAAGCCGCACAACGTGTACGCGATTAGCGCGCCGAAGTCGCGCATGCCGAGCGCGAAGAGCGCGGCGCCGGCGGTAATACCCGCGAGCAGCGGCCCGGTGAACTGTCGCTTGAGATTCTCCGCACTCGCGCGTCGCCACGCGATGAGCGGACCAATCCCGGTGAGCGCGAGCAGCGCGAGCCCGAGCGGAATGTTGACCTTGTTGAAGAACGGTGGGCCGACCGTGATCTTGTTGTTCGTCACTGCTTCGCTGAGAATCGGGAAGAGCGTTCCCCAGAGCACGGCGAACGCGATGCCGACGAGCAGCAGATTGTTGAACAGAAAGCTCGCCTCGCGGCTCACGAGACTCTCGAGCTCCGCCTTCGCCTCGAGATCGTTGAGCCGAGTCGCGACGAGATACGCGGTGACCGCGACCGCGAGCACGAGGAAGCCGAGGAACCAGTAGCCCACGTTCGACTGCGCGAACGAGTGCACGCTCGAGATGATGCCGCTGCGCGTGATGAAGGTGCCGAGGATCGACATGAGGAACGCGGAGACGACGAGCGTCACGTTCCATTTGCGCAGCATCCCGCGCTTCTCCTGCACCATGATCGAGTGCAGAAACGCGGTATTGATCAGCCACGGCAGGAATGACGCGTTCTCGACGGGATCCCACGCCCAGTAGCCACCCCACCCGAGCTCGACGTACGCCCACCACATGCCGAGGATGATTCCCGTCGTGTTGAAGAACCACGAGACGAGCGTCCAGCGTCGCACGGCGGCGAGCCAGCCGGCGTCGAGCCGCCGAGTGATGAGCGCGGCGATCGCGAACGCAAACGGCACCGCGGTGCCGATGTAGCCGAGGTAGAGATTCGGCGGATGGATCGCCATCCCCGGATTCTGCAGCTGCGGATTGAGCCCGGTGCCGTCCGGCGGAATCCAGTCGAGTCGCTCGTACGGATTCGAGCCGAAGCAGAGCGTCATCACGAAGAAGAGCGTGATGGCGGAGAGCGTCGCGGTGACGTACGGCATCAACTCGCGGTTGCGCGAGCGATTCGTCCACACGGCGATCGCCGAGTACCCCGAGAGAATGAACGCCCACAACAGCAGCGATCCCGACTGCCCCGCCCAGAACGCCGTGACCTTGTAGATCGATGGCAGATTCGCGCTCGTATACGACGCGACGTAGCGGAAGGAAAAGTCGGAGTGGAGCAGCGCGGTCCAGAGCCCGAGCGCCGCAAGGATCAGAAAACCGAACGTCGCATACGACGCACGCTCGGCGCTCGCGATCAGCTCGGGGCGCCTGTAATAGCCGCCGGCGAAGCCGACGGTGGTGCCCCAGGTCGCCATGAGAAGCGCGATCCAGAGCGACAGCTCGCCTATGAGGATCATGAGTGCGCGGCCGCGGGCGCCGACGTGTAGCCCGGCACGCTGCGATATTTCTCCGGAGCGTTTTCGTAGCGCGACGCACACTTCGCGAGCACGGTCGTCGCGCGGAAGGTGCCATCGTGAGCCAGCCGTCCCTCGAGCACGACATCGACGCCATCCGTGAACGTGTCGGGCGGGAGGCCGCGATACGACACGGGATAGTTGTGCGCGCCGTCGGTGACCGCGAAGGTCATCGAACGGCCGGATGCGTCGCGCACGATCGAGCCGGGCACCACGCGCGCGCCGACCTTCACCCCCGTCTCATAGAACGACGGATCGGAGGAGATCTTCGACGACAGCTCGGTAGGCGTGAGATAGTAGACGCCCGTCTGACGAATCGACGTGACCATGAGATATGCCGCGGCACTCAGGATCACCGCTCCGCCGATCAGGAATTTATTGCGCGCCTTCATAAAGCCTCCTGACAATACGAATCAATCTTCCTTCCGCTCCGTCGTCGCTTCGCGTCGCACGTGCGACATGATCGCCTCGAGCTCTGCCTCCGCCTGCGCCCGCTCGTCCGCGCTCCAGGCTGACGTTCTCCGCGTGACCTCCCGCACTCGATCGAGCATCTCGCTCACGAGGGCGCGGAGAACCTCGTTCGTTCGCCGATCGTCGGTGCCTGCGGACGTTGCGTCCCCGTTGGCGGAGTCGGTCATGAATGGCCCTGGGTGAGGTTGCCGTTCCATCGGTTCCGCGAGCACGTCCAATATACGGCTCGGTCTCATCCCGCAGTAGTACAATCGTATTTCGGGGGACCGTTTAGCGGGTGTTCGCGAGAACCGTCGCAGCCGCGGCGTTGCCCGCGACATCCCAGGTGAGATCCTTCACGCTGAAAAGCCCGTACGAACGGCGATCGTACAGCTCCTTCCCCACCCCTGCGCCTAGCGTAATAGTAGACGCCGCGACGAGCGCGGGGCCGTGACGGACGTTGGCCGCGCGTAAGGCACTATACGAAACGCTCTCGATGAACGCCGAGAGAAAGAAGTGCTTGAGCTTGTCTGAACCGAACCACTTGTCGGCGCCGTGACCGCCGGCGTGGAGCCCAAAGGCGAGAACGAGCGTGCGCATCACGCGCTCCTGCGCACTGCGCTCGCCGGCCACAGCTCCGCCAGCTCGGCGCCGAGCAGCCCGAGAGCGCGCTCGAGCAGCGCGCGATTCCGCGGAAGGTTCACCCAGCTGCTCGCGCCCGAGGGATGCGGCAGCGGGATTACGCGCGAACGGCCGCCGGCGTGCTCCACATCGTGCACCTTGCCGATGATCAGGTCGAGCGACGACGGCGGCAGGAATTTCTCGATCGCGAGCTTGCCCACGGGCACGATGAGCCGCGGCTTGATGAGTGTGAGCTCGGACTCGAGCCAGCCGTTGCACTGCTCCTGCTCGAAGCGCGATGGCACACGATCGCCGCGTCCCGATGGATGTGCGCCTGGATAGCAGCGCGTCACCGCCGCGATGTAGACGCGCGAGCGGAAGGTCGCTTCATCGACCCCGATGCTCGCGAGCCAGCGGAACATCGTCTTTCCCGCGCGACCGGCGAATGCGCGACGCTCGCCCTCGCTCGTCTCGACCTGCCCCGGCGCCTGGCCAACGAGCATCACTGTCGGCGCGCGCGCGGGCGAGAGGATCGGGACGACTCCCGGATCCTTGTGTCCGCATTGTCTGCATGCGCCGAGCGCGGCGCAGTGCGTGTCGAGGGCGAGAGCGAGCTTCGTTTGCTTCATCGGCCGTCCCGCGCCCAGGAAAGCGTGGCGCGCACCGCACGCGCCCACCCTTCGCGCGCGCGCTGCGCATTCGCTGCGCCGGGCCCGGGGGTGAAGACTCGGAATTTCCGCGTTCCGAGAAACGCGTTCGCGCTCGGCCACACACCCGCCGCGATGCCGGCGAGGCCGGCAGCGCCGAGCGCGGTCGTCTCCGCCATGTCGGGACGCTCGACGGGAACGCCGAGCACGTCAGCCTGAAAGTGCATCAGCCACTCATTCTCCGTTGCTCCACCATCGACGCGCAGCCGCTCGAAGTTGCAGCGCCCGCGTGTCTGCATCACGTCGAGCACGTCAACGGTCGCGTACGCCATCGCCTCGAGTGCGGCACGCGCGAAATGCGCGCGCGTCGTCCCGCGCGTGAGCCCGACGATCGTGCCGCGCGCCTCCGGCTCCCAGTGCGGCGCGCCGAGCCCGGTCAGCGCCGGAACGAAATATACGCCGTCGTTGGACGTCAGCCCGGCCGCGAGCGACTGGGTCTCCGGCGCGGAGGCTATGATGCCGAGCCCGTCGCGAAGCCATTGCACGGCTGCGCCGGCGACGAAGATCGCGCCCTCGAGCGCGTACGCGGGCGCACCGTTCGCGTCGCAGGCGACGGTGGTGAGAAGCCCGCCGCCGGCCGCGCCGATTTCCCGACCCGTGTTGAGCAGAAGAAAAGCGCCGGTGCCGTACGTGTTCTTCCCCTGCCCCGCTTCCCAGCATCCCTGTCCGAAGAGCGCCGCCTGCTGATCGCCGGCGACGCCGTGGATCGGGATGTCGATGCCGAGTCCGAGGAGCGAGCCGCGCGCGCGCCCGAAGTCCGAGCTCGATGCGCGCACCTCGGGGAGAACCGCGCGCGGAACACCGAAGAGCGTGAGAAGATGCTCGCTCCACTCGTGCTCGCGGATGTCGTAGAGCATCGTGCGCGACGCGTTGGTGGGATCGGTCGCGTGCACGGCGCCGCCGGTGAGATTCCAGATGAGCCATGTGTCGACGGTGCCGGCGGCGAGCGAGCCGTCAGTCGCCATGCGCGCTACGTGCTCGTGCGAGAGCTGCCACTCGAGCTTGGTCGCGGAGAAGTACGGATCGGGGAGAAGCCCCGTGCGCGCGGCGATGTCCTCGGCGTGCGGCGCCAGCGCGAGGCAGCGCGCGGCGGTGCGCCGATCCTGCCAGACGATCGCGCGGCCGATGGGCGCGCTCGTGTGGCGGTTCCAGAGCACGAGCGTCTCGCGCTGATTCGTGATGCCGATGGTGGTCGGCGTCACGCCGGATGTCTTCAGCGCCTCGCGCGCCGCGTCGAGCGTGCACGTCAGGATGTCGAGCGGCTCGTGCTCGACGTGCCCGGGTTCCGGATAATGTTGCGGGATCTCGCGATAGCCGCGGCCGAGGATGCGACCGTCGGCCGCGATCACGAGGCATGTCGCGCCAGTGGTGCCGGAGTCTATCGCGAGAACGGACTGCATGACTCGAAAGCTACCGCGCGAGTGCTAGGCCGCCACCTTGTCCTCGGCACGCACGCGCTTCCTTCGCTCGGGAAAGTGCTCGTCGAGAAAACGGATGAGCGCGCGCTCCTCGGGATAGTGTCCGGCGGCGGTCTTCCCCGCCTCGCGCGGCATGATGGTCTCGCCGTGATCGAGGTAGCGCGCGATGATGATCGGATGCACGTACGACGCCCGGCAGATCGCCGGCGTGTTTCCGAGCTCCGCGCTCACGAGACGGATCGCGAGCACGACGTTCTTCTTCGCTTCGCGATCGTTGGCCGGCGCGCCGAGGTCGGAGAGGACGGTCGCGACGCGCACGGTGCCGCCCCACGTGCGGAAGTCCTTCGCCGTGTAGCGAACGCTCGTCACGCGACGCACGTAGTCGTTCACGTCGCGCTCGGAGAGATTCTTCCACTTCGTGCCGTCGGTGAAGCGGAAGAGCTTCGGACCGGGTGACGCGAGCATCGCGCGCATGATCCTGGCGAGCGCGCGGTCGACGACCACGTGCTTTTGCTGCTTGTTCGACTTCCCCTTGAAGTCGAAGATGATCGCGTTCTTCTCGACATGGACGTGGCGCTTGAGCAGCGACGAGATGCCGAAGGTCTTGTTCTCGCGTGCATATCGCTCGCTGCCGACGCGGAAGAATCCCTTGCTGATGAGACGCACCACTGCGGCGGCGACGCGATCGCGCGTGAGCGTGTTGCCGCGCGCGATTTCGGTGTAGAGGGACTCGCGAATACGCGGGAGATCGCGTGCGAGCCGGCGCACACGATAGTACTTGCGCTGCTCGCGTGCGGCAACGGCGCGCTCGTGGTAGCGATACTGCTTGCGCCCCTTCACGTCGAAACCCCAGGCCTGAATCGCAGGACGCGTGGTCGCGGCGATGTGCACGTCTCGCCAGGCCGGCGGAATCGCCATTGCATTGATGCGCGCGATCTGCTCCCTGTCTGCTATCGCACGACCCTGCGGATTGTGGTACTTGAAGCCTGCGCTCTTGCCTCCGTGACGCGTGATCCACTGTGTGCTCATAGCCCTCAACCGGAAAGCAAGAAGTAGTCCGACGGTATAGATTTCGGGACCTCAAGGCCGCCTTCCAGACGCTATTCCTGGCGCCGCTCTCACCCTTCCTATGCCTTACACCAATCTCACGTTCGACGTTCGCGATCGCATCGCGACGATCACGATCAATCGCCCCGACAAGCTCAACGCGCTCAACGATGCGACGATCGCCGAGCTCGATCTCGCGATCGGCGAAGTGATCGCACGAACGGATGTCGGCGGAGCGATCGTCACCGGCTCGGGCGCCAAGGCATTCGTGGCAGGCGCGGACATCGCCGAGCTGGCGACACAGGGATCGCTCGACGGACGACTGCGCGCGATGGTTGGGCAGCGCATCTTCACGAAGTTCGAGCAGTCTCCGAAGGCGGTGATCGCTGCCATCAACGGCTTCGCGCTGGGCGGCGGGCTGGAGCTCGCGCTCGCCTGCCACATTCGCATCGCCTCCGACAACGCGAAGATGGGACTCCCCGAAGTGAAGCTCGGCATCGGGCCGGGCTACGGCGGCACGCAGCGGCTGCCACGACTCATCGGTAAGGGCCGCGCGCTGCAGCTGATGCTCACCGCCGAGATGACGGACGCGGCCGAGGCGTTTCGGATCGGGCTCGTCAACAAGGTGGTGCCGCAGGCGGAGCTGATCGCGACGGCCGAGGCGATGCTGAAGCTGATACTGGCGAACGGGCCGATAGCGGTGGGGCTCTGCATCGAGGCCGTGAACCGCGGGCTCGACACCACGCTCGAGGAAGGGCTCGTCATCGAGGCGAATCACTTCGGCCTCATCGCCACGACGTCGGACATGAAGGAAGGGATGAGCGCCTTTCTCGAGAAGCGTCCCCCCGCGTTCAAGGGCGCGTGACGTCTGCGGTGAGCGCGGTGGCGGACCAGCCGGTCGCGCACAGCGCGCTCAGGCATCTCTCGATCCGCGCCTTCCGAAACATCAAGCGAACGGAGCTCGATCTCCCGGCGGCGGGGCTCGCGCTGGTCGGCGAGAACGGTCAGGGCAAGACCAACTTTCTCGAGGCCATCTACTATCTGCGGCTGCTGCGATCGCTGCGCGGCGCGCAGGACGCGGAGCTCGTCTCCTTCGGCGAGACGGGCTTTCACCTCGCGGCCACGATCGAGGGCGCGCGCGCGCACGATGTCGCCGTCGGCTTCGACAGACTGGGCCGTCGCAAGAAGATCATGCTCGACGGCGCGGAGCCCGAGCGCATGGCCGACGCGCTCGGCGCCTTTCCCGCGGTGATCTTCTCTCCGCGCGATGCGGTGCTCGTCGCGGGCGCGCCGGTGGAGCGCAGACGCTTTCTCGACGTGATGCTCGCGCTCAGCTCACGCCCGTACCTGCTCGCGCTGCAGCGCTACCGAGGCGCGCTCTCGCGCCGCAACGCGGCGATGCGCGAGGTGCGGCTCAACCACGCGGCGCGCGAGGCATGCGCAGCTGTGTGGGAGCCCGCGCTCGCGCACAACGGCGCGATCATCTTCTCGGCGCGACAGGAGTGGGCGAACACGTACGCCGGGCAGTACGCGGCGCGCTGCGATGCGATCGGCGAGCGCGGGGCGACGGCGATGCGCTACGCGAGCTCGCTCGACGCAACGCGTGATGACGCGGAGCCGGCGCTGCTCGCGGCGCTCGAGAAGAAGCGGCCGATCGACGTGAAGCGCGGGATCACGCACGCGGGACCGCATCGCGACGATCTCGATCTCTCGCTCGACGGGCGCGAGCTGCGCACCTACGGATCCGCGGGGCAGCAGCGCACGGCGGCGATCGCGCTCCGGCTGCTCGAGGCGGCGACGCTGCGCGAAGCGACGCGCGCGGAGCCGCTCGTGCTGCTCGACGATCCGTTCGCGGAGCTCGATGCGCGGCGGGCGGCGCGCATTCTCGAGCTGCTTTCGAACGAGGAGCGTGGACAGACGATCGTCGCAGTACCGCGCGATGCCGACATTCCGGAGGCGTTCACGCGGCTCGAGCGCTGGCAGGTGAACGCCGGCGTGCTCGCGCGAGATGGCGAATGAGACGACGCAAGTGAAGCGTTCGTCGCGGAAGCCCGAGAAGATGTCGGACGTGCTCGCGAGCTTCATGTCGACGACGAAGGACGGCGGGCGCGTGGAGCAAGCGCGTGTCGTTCCCGAGTGGCCGGCGCTGGTCGGCGAGCAGATTTCGGCGGTGACGGAGCCGATCATGATCACGCGCGACGGGACGCTTTTCGTCGCCGTGAAGACGAGCTCATGGATGAGTGAGCTTTCGTTAATGGAGCCGCAGCTGCTCATCGCGATCAATGAGGGAAGGACAGCCGGAAAGGTGGCCAGGATTCACTGGCGACTCATGGGCTAACTGCTTGAATTGGAAGGAATTTGGAGTAAATTAACAAGGCTGGAGAGCAGGCTCGATTCGGCCTTTATTCGGTGTACGGTTTCATCACGTAGACAAGGTGCTCATGGCCAAGACCACGGCTCAGCCGACTCAGTACGACGCCGGTCAAATTCAGGTGCTCAAGGGGCTGGAAGCGGTTCGCAAACGCCCCGGGATGTACATCGGCTCGACATCCGAGCGCGGACTTCACCACCTCGTTTACGAAGTCGTAGACAACTCGATCGACGAAGCGCTCGCAGGCTTTGCGACGCACATCGAAGTCACGATTCACGCCGACAATTCCATCACCGTCGTCGACGACGGCCGCGGGATTCCGGTGGACATCCATCCCGTCGAGAAGATTCCGGGAGTCGAGCTCGCGCTCACCGTGCTGCACGCCGGTGGAAAGTTCGACAAGAGCAGCTACAAGGTCTCGGGCGGACTGCACGGCGTCGGCGTGTCCGTGGTCAACGCGCTGTCCGAGCAGCTCAAGGTGTGGGTGCGCCGTGATGGGCAGGAGTACTACATGGACTTCGTGCGCGGCGACACGACCACGAAGCTCAAGGTCCTTCGCAAGCTGCCGAAGGCGGAGACGGGCACCACGATCTGGTTCAAGCCCGACGCGACGATCTTCACGGAGCTCGTCTATCAGTACGACACGCTCGCCTCGCGCCTTCGGGAGCTCTCGTTCCTGAACAAGGGGATCAGCATCACCATCTCCGACGAGCGCGAAGACCTGAAGAAGACGGAGCTCTTCCTCGCCAAGGGCGGGCTGAAGGAGTTCATCGCGTATCTCAACTCGAGCCGCAAGGCGCTGCACAACGACGTCGTCTACATCGAGGCCGAGCGCGATGACATCGCGATCGAGATCGCGATGCAGTACAACGACGGCTACAGCGAGAACGTCTTCTCGTTCGTGAACAACATCAACACGCACGAGGGCGGCACGCACCTCACGGGCTTCAAGAGTGCGCTCACGCGTGTGATCAACGTGTACGCGACGAAGGGGAATTGGCTCAAGAAGGACAACTTCACCCTCACCGGCGACGACGTTCGCGAGGGGCTCACCGCGGTCATCTCGATCAAGGTGCACGAGCCGCAGTTCGAGGGACAGACGAAGACGAAGCTCGGCAACTCGGAAGTCGAGGGCGCGGTGAAGACCGTGCTCAACGAGTATCTCGCGGCGTATCTCGACGAACATCCGAAGTCGGCGAACATCATCGTCGAGAAGGCCGTGTCCGCCGCGCGCGCGCGCGAGGCTGCGCGCAAGGCGCGCGACCTCACGCGCAAGAAGTCAGCGCTCGACATCGGCAATCTTCCGGGCAAGCTCGCGGACTGCTCGCTGAGCGATCCCGTTCTCTGCGAGATCTACCTCGTCGAGGGCGACTCGGCCGGCGGCTCCGCGAAGCAGGGGCGCGACCGCCAGTTCCAGGCGATCCTCCCGCTGCGCGGCAAGATCATCAACGTCGAGAAGGCGCGCATCGACAAGGTGTTGTCGAACGAGGAAATCCGGACCATTATCACGGCGATCGGATCGGGGATCAAGGAAGACTTCTCGATCGAGAATGCGCGCTACCACAAGATCATCATCATGACGGATGCCGACGTCGATGGCGCGCACATTCGCACGCTGCTGCTGACGTTCTTCTTCCGCCAGATGCCGGAGCTGATCGAGGCCGGCTTCATCTACATCGCGCAGCCGCCCCTCTATCGCGTCGCGAAGGGGAAGGAGGAGTTCTACGCGTACGATGAGGACGAGCGTGTCGAGTACATCAACCGCCTCGGTGGCAACGAGACGAAGAACATCAACATCCAGCGCTACAAGGGACTCGGCGAGATGAATCCCGAGCAGCTGTGGAAGACGACGATGGATCCGAGCGTGCGCACGCTGCTCAAGGTAGACATCGATGATGCGGTGGAGGCGGACCGGATCTTCCAGATGCTCATGGGAGATGAGGTGGAGCCGCGCAGGGCCTTCATCGAGAAGAACGCGAAGTTCGTGCGCAATCTGGATATCTAGAATTCGAGATGTTTCCCGGGGCAAATAGGCGGCGCGACTGAAATAGTCGCGCCGCTTTTTTGTTGGTGGACGGAAGCATGGCGTGGCCAGTCGCAGCGATCAGTACTCCGCGTCGTTCAACGATCCCCGCCGACTAATGCCTCAGCGTACCACGCGATAGCCGATGTGCGTCACGAGCTCCGAGCCGGTCGCATCGACCTGCTCGAGCTTCAACTTGTCGCGGCTGAACCGATCGAGCAGCCGCACGCCTTCACCCAGCAGCATCGGCGCGAGGTGCAGCGTGAACTCGTCGATGTGTCCCGCGTGGAGATACTCCTTGATCGTATAGGCGCCGCCCGCGATGCGCACGTCCTTTCCCTGCGCCGCCGCCCTCGCCTGCGCGAGCGCGCTCTCGATTCCGTCCGTCACGAAGTAGAACGTCGTGCCGCCCGTTCGAACCCACGGCGCGCGTTGGTCGTGTGTGAGCACGAATACCGGTGCGTGAAACGGAGCCTCCTCCGGCCAGTTTGCCTCGCCCTCTTCGAACATGTTCCGCCCCATCACGTGCGCGCCCGCACGCCCGAACAGCTGCTTGACACGCTCATCGTCGCTTCCCGTTTCGCCGCCTTCGCCCAGGTGCTGGATCTCGCGGAACGTCGCGGTCCTGACGATCCATTCGTGCATTGCGGGCCCGCCGTCGCCCAGCGGATTCTTCGGCCCGCGATTCGGCCCTGCGATGTAACCGTCCAGTGACATCCCGACGTCGAAAAAAACTTTGCTCATTGCCTCAACCTGAATTCACAAACGTTGCTCACAAGCCCTGGCGGCGCCGCTCGCGCATGAGCCGCAGATATCCGCCGCCAATCACCATCCCACTCCGAAACGCGATCAGTCCAACCGCAATATCGACTCCAATGAAAGTCCCGTCCCTCAGCCCGTGCGTCCCGTTCACCCGAAGCTGGACGAGCGCAATCGCGGCCATGAACACGACGGCGAACGCGGACGCGCCTCGATAGAGGAATCGCCTGTCATTTGCGGATTGCCCCGCCGATACATTCGACGGTCCCGTCATGTGGCGCCGCCCCTCGCCCCTACTTCGCCAACGGCGGCGCCGAGTCCGCTCGCGGCACCAGACACGATTGCGCCGGACCCTCGAGCCTCGCGCACTCGATCAGAATCCTCGCCACGTTCAGATCGCGCCGCGCAGCAGAATCCGCCTCGGCCGTCTTCAGCGGACGATCCTTTCCCGTAGTGTCGATCCACCGGATCAGCGAGTCGTGATCGAAGTACATCCGATACTGCACCCTGTGGATGAGCTGCCCGTCCACCGACAAAAAATATTTACCCACGATGTGCGAGACGAAATACACCGAATCGTCGCGAATGTAGATGTCGTCCGTCGTGCGGTTGCCCTCGGCGTAATAGGCGCCGTTCAGCTTTCTCAGCGTATCGCCTGCGAAGTACGCCGTGAGCACGGCCCCCTGCGCCGAAAATTCCGCCAGATCTCTACGCACGATTCGATAACGGGGGAGCGCCTTCTCCGTTGCCGCGAACCACGAGCGTATACGCGCGATGCGCGGATCGTCGCTCGCCGCGGCTTCGCGCACGAGAGCCGCGCACAGCAGCCCGCCTGCAAGAACAACGATCCGCCATCCACTACCGCGCCGGTCAGCTCGCATACGCCTCCACCCCCTCCCGAGTCACCCGATGCGATATGAGCGCGAGTGGCGGCTCCGCCTCATCCGCAATTCGTATCGCGTCGCGCAATGCGCCCGCCCCCGCGCGCAGCCCCGACTCATCACGCGCGAAAACGCTCGCGATCGGCTCACCCGCCTCCACCCAGTCGCCGGGCTTCACAGTGATCACGAAGCCCACGCCAGGGTCTATAGTGTCCTCCATAGTAGCCCGGCCGCCACCCAACGCGATGATTCCGCGCCCGACTGCCCGCGGCTCGATTTGCGCGATGAAGCCCCGACGCGTCGCACGAAAAAGCTCGATCGCCTCCGCCTGCGGCAGCAGCGCCGGATCGTCGACGACCGCGGGATTGCCTCCCTGCGCCTCGACGATCTCCTTCAGCTTCTCCGCCGCTGCCCCCGATGACACCGCGCCCTTCAACGTCTCGATCGCCGATCCGCGATCGGGCGCCAACCCCCCGAGGATCAGCATCTCCGCGCCGAGCGCGTAGGTCACCTCCATCAAGTCCGCGGGCCCGTCTCCCTTCAACGCCTGAATCGCCTCCTCTGTCTCGAGCGCATTTCCGCACGCGCGTCCAAGCGGACGATCCATCGCCGTCAACAACGCGACCACAGGGCATCCATGCGCCGCGCCGAGCGCGATCATCGTTTCCGCCAGCTCGATTCCGCGCTCGAGCGTGGTGAGAAACGAGCCCGATCCACGCTTCACATCGAGCACCAGCCCCGTGAGTCCCTCCGCGAGCTTCTTGCTCATGATGCTGGACGCGATCAGCGGTATCGACTCGACGGTCGCGGTCGCATCGCGGAGCGCGTAGAGCTTCTTGTCCACCGGCGCGATCTCGCCGGTCTGCCCGAGCATCACACAGCCGATGCGCTCGAGCTGCGCGCGCGCCTCGGCGAGCGAAAGGTCGCTTCGGAAGCCCGGAATCGCATCGAGCTTGTCGAGTGTCCCGCCGGTGTGGCCGAGTCCGCGCCCCGACATCATCGGCACCACGATGCCGACGCTCGCAACCAGTGGCGCGAGAACGAGCGAGACCTTGTCGCCCACGCCGCCGGTCGAGTGTTTGTCGATGCGAGGAGCAGCTATCGTGCTGAGATCGAGTGCGCCGCCGCTGCGCAGCATCGCGTCAGTGAGCGCCGCCATCTCGTCTCGGTCGAGCCCGCGCAGATAAACCGACATCAGAAACGCCGCCATCTGATAGTCCGGCACGTGCCCCGCCACATACGCGCCGAGCAGCGCACGCCACTCGCCGGGCCCTATCCGCCCGCCATCACGCTTTCGTTCGATCAGTCGTATGGCGAGCATTGACCGGGTTGTGGGGTATCTCTACCTTCGTCAGCGAAGGCGCAGTCGCGCGCGTTGATGCTCTGGTGCCACTTCCACCATCGTTCGCGAAAATCACGTCTCCGCTTTCCGAGACGACCCCAATGTCGGATCTTCCATGCTGATTCGCTACCTCGCAGTAACCGTCGCGGCCTCAGTCATCGCGAGCGTCGCATCAGCTCAAAGCGCCACGGAGCATGTAGCCGCCGGCGACAAGGCCGCCGTCGCGCTCAATGCGAGCGCCGCACTGGCCGACTACAAATCCGCGATCGCCACGGATTCCACCGACGAGGAAGCGTACTGGAAGGCCTCGCGCACGCTCGTCGACCTGGGCGAGTACGAGCCCGACAAGGACAAGCAGAAGGACCTCTACGCCGAGGCGAAGGATCTGGCGACGAAGGCCGTTGCTCTCAAGCCCACCGATCCAGAAGCGCACTTCAGCGTGGCGCGCGCAGTCGGCAGGGTCGCGCTCTCAGTTGGCAAGAAGGAGCGCGTTCGCTTCGCGAAGGACGTGCGCACCGAAGCGATGGAGACGCTGCGACTCGACTCGGTACACGCGGGCGCGAATCACGTGATGGGTAGATGGAACGCCGAGATCATGCGCCTGAGCGGCTTCTCCCGCTTCATGGCCAAGAACTTCCTCGGCGGCGACATCTTCGGCACCGCGAGCTGGGCCGAGGCGGTGCGTTACATGGAGCGGGCGGTGGCGCTCGACCCCGTGCGCATTACGCACCATCTCGATCTCGCCGAGGTCTATCGCGACCGCAACAAGCCAGGCGACCGCGAGAAGGCGAAAGTTCAGTTCCAGGCCGTGATCGATGGGCCGATCACGGACTACAACGACGCGCACTACAAGAGAGAAGCGCAGGACGAGCTGGCCAAGCTCAAGTAGCGCACGCGTTAGACCGCCGCGCTACCAGCCTTTTCGCACGCGATCGGCGAGATCCTGCCCGGCCCATCGGCCACGCTCGGCGCCGCGGCGCATCTTCCGCCGACCACGCTTCATGTACCAGCCGAGGTCGCCACGGGCGTCGTCGATGCGATCACCGATGCGGCTGCCAAAGCCGCGGGCGCGATCACTGATCAGATCGCGCGTTTCTTCGCCGCTCTGTGGTGCGAAGAGGAGCGCCGCGCCCGCACCGATGAGCGCACCGAGCGCGATGCCGGCGCCGAAGATGGCCGCGTGCTTCATCTCCATACTGTTCGAGTAGCTCTTGCCGCGCGGCTTCGCCGACGCGACGGAGTCGAGGGAGGCGTCGGCGTCCGCGTCCGCCTGTCGCGCGCGCGGGGACGTGCCCGCGGAACGTACACTCGAGAATTCAGTTGTTCGGGCCATGACAAACTCCGGTTACGGGGCTCTCACGCGTGCCCCCAATGGTAAGAATCTTGCTGACCACACCCCTACGTTCGACTTGCCCCGTGCCTGGTGAACACGTTTGCCAGCTGTCGGGGTACAGTCGACGTGTGCACGCTTTGGGCCTCGAATCCCGAGCGCAGCACCAAATCCGGTTTCCCTCTTCCGCGCAACGTGCCCGGGACCCCGCTCGGGGTGAGGAGATGCATGAGCATCGGTGGTAAGACTGTACTTCTGGTCGAGGACAATGAAGACAACCGCATCGTCTACTCGACCATCCTGCAGCACTTCGGATATACCGTCATGGAAGCACTCAATGGCGAGGAAGGGATCGCCAAGGCGCGCGCCGAGCACCCGGACCTGATTCTGATGGACATCTCGATCCCCGTCATCGATGGCTGGGAGGCGACGCAGGTGCTCAAGCGCGACCCCGAGACGCGCGGCATCCCGATCATCGCGCTCACCGCGCACGCGCTCGCATCTGATCGCGAGAAGGCGATGGAGGTCGGCTGCGACAGCTACCTCGCGAAGCCGTGCGAGCCCAAGGCCGTGGTGAGCGAAGTCGAGAAGTTCATCGGAAAGGGCAATGGCCACTGAGGAACAGCCGAAGCCGCTGATTCTCATCGTCGACGATCACCCGGACAACATTGAGGTCCTCAAGGTGAGGCTTGAGGCGCTCGGCTATCGCACGATCACGGCCTCGGATGGCGAGACCGCACTCAAGCTCGTCGCGAAACAGCCTCCGGATCTGATCCTGCTCGACGTGATGATGCCGCGGATGGACGGCAACGAAGTCGCGCGCCGCATCAAGGGCGATGGGTCGCTGCCGTACATCCCGATCATCATGCAGACCGCCCTCGACACCACGCAGAGCAAGGTGACGGGGCTCGATTCGGGCGCCGACGACTACATCACGAAGCCGATCAACTATCCCGAGCTCCAGGCGCGGATGACCGCGGCGCTCCGCATGAAGCGGGTGCAGGACGAGCTGGCGGCCAAGAACGCGGAGCTCGCGGGTGTGAACAACGAGCTCGCCGGCAAGAACGAGCAGCTCGCGGAGATGGCCGTCACCGACGCGCTCACGGGCGTCTTCAACCGCCGCCATCTCGACGAGACGCTCGACTATATGTTCGAGCACTCGACTCGTCTCTACGAGCCGCTCACGCTCCTCATGTTCGACATCGACCACTTCAAGCGGGTCAACGACACCCACGGGCACCAGGCCGGGGACGTCGTCCTCGAGCAGTTCGCGCAGCTCCTCAAGCACGTGGCGCGCGACATCGACCGGATCGGCCGTTACGGCGGAGAGGAATTCATGGTCCTCCTGCCGGGGACCGTGGCCGATGCCGGGGTGACCTTCGCCAACCGCGCGCGTCAGGAGGTAGAGGCGCATCGGTTCGAATACGGCGACGGTTCGCTCGAGTGCACGATCAGCGTCGGCGTCGCCGGATGGCCTAATCCCCGCATTCACACGCGACAGCTGCTGGTGAAGGCGGCCGATGATGCGCTCTATGTCGCAAAGTCGACGGGACGAAATCGAGTCGTCCGCTACGGCGACGATGAATTCAACGCGAACGTGAAGGAAGTCGATGATCAGCATGCGAGCGGAGCAGTTGTTGGAGGAGCAGCGCGGTCCCGCTGACGAGACGAGCGTGCTCCGCGCGCGAGTCGCGGAGCTCGAGCGCGAGCGAGACCATCTGGTCGCGGTGGTGGACATTCTCACCGAGATCTCCGCCTCACTTCACTTCACCGACATCCTTCGTACCATCGCCCGTAAGCTCGGCGAGACCTTCGGCCTCGATCGCTGTTCGATCTATCTCGCCGGCGATGCGCAGAGTGTGCGGCTCGTGGCGACGTACGAAGATCCGTCGATGGGCAATCTGATCGTCGATCTCGATCGCTATCCCGAGCTCAAGCGAGCCTTCCAGAGCGGCGAGACGGTGTTCATCCCCGACGCCAGCACGCACCCGATGTATCAGGGCGTCGAGATGATGGCCGCGCTCCGCAACGTACGCTCGATCGTGGTGGTGCCGATCCGTTGGCGCGGCACCGTCATCGGCGCGATCTTCCTGCGCACCGAGCGTGAGTCCGCGCCGTTCGCCGATCGCGATGTGCGCTTCTGCCAGGTGATCGCATCGCTGACCGCGAACGCGCTCCGGAACGCGCACCGCTTCGAGACGCTGCTCACGGGGCAGAAATCGCAGGAGCAGGCGCAGCGCCGTAGCGAGCTGCAGCGAATCACGCTCGTCGCCTTCGTGCGCCGCCTCCTCGACCGCTACACGAACGCCGAGGATCACATGTGGGCGGAGACGCTCCTCCCGGCGCATGCGGATGAGGAGCTCGAGCGGCTGGTGTCGGTCGCGATGGAAGTGATGAGCGAGGAAGCGAAGGGCTAGCAGCGGATGGTACACTGCGCACGGCGAGCACGGATCAGAGCAACAACGACGGATCGAATCTGGCGCGGGGAGAGAGTCTCGCTCGCACATGATTCGATTCGTTTTTATTGATCTGATCCGTGTCCGGCCGTTGCAGGCACTTCCCGCACTCCAGCTCCACCCGCCCTCCCCTAACGCCCGCTTCCCCAACAGCTTTCGCGCATGTCCGCGAGCCTCGCCTCACTCGCCGCGCGCGCCACGGAGCTCCGTCGCGCGCTCGAGCGCGCCTCGTACGAGTACTACGTGCTCGACCGCCCCGAGCTCTCCGATCTCGAATACGATCGCATGTATCGCGAGCTCAAGGACCTCGAGGAGCAGCACGCCGAGCTGCGCACGCTCGACTCGCCAACGCAGCGCGTGGGTGCGCCGCCCCAGGGAAATCTCGCCAAGCACGCGCATCTGATCCCCATGATCTCCCTCGGCAACGCCTTCGACGACGACGAGCTGCGCGAGTGGGAGACGCGCATCACGCGGCAGGTGGGCGAGGATGCGGCGGGCGGCTACAGCGCGGAGCTCAAGATCGATGGCACCGCGGTCTCGTTGACGTACGAAGACGGCATCTTCGTAACCGGAGCGACCCGCGGCAACGGCACGATCGGCGAGATCGTAACGCCGAATCTCCGCACGATGCGCGACATCCCGCTGCGCCTCGCGGACGAGAGTCCGCCGAAGCTCGTCGAGATACGCGGCGAGTGCTATCTCCCCTTCGACGCGTTCGAGCGGTTGAACGAGGAACGCGCGAAGGCCGGCGAGCCGATCTTCGCGAATCCGCGCAACTCCGCCGCGGGGTCGCTGCGCCAGCTCGATCCCGCGATGACGGCGAAGCGCCCGCTCCGCTTCTTCGGCTTCGCCGCTGCTGCGCCCGACGGGGTTGCGCTTCCCTTCTCGACTCAGCGCGAGCTGCTCGACACGCTCGCGCGATGGGGCTTCCCGGTCGAGTCGCACAGACAGAGCTGCGCGACGCTCGAGGAGGTGACGACGTTCGTACACGAAGTGGAGCACACGCTTCGCGCGCAGCTCAACTTCGGCATCGACGGCGTAGTGGTTAAGGTCGACTCTCTCCGAATGCAGGAGGAGCTCGGGATCATCGGCGGGCGCGAGCCGCGCTGGGCGATCGCTCGCAAATTCGCACCGGACATCGCGATCACGAGGCTGCTCGCGATCGAGGTGAACGTCGGGCGCACGGGCGCGCTCAATCCCTACGCGATGCTCGAGCCGGTGGAAATCGGCGGTACGACGGTGAAGCTCGCGACGCTGCACAACGAGGAGCTCATTCACGAGAAGGATCTGCGCGTCGGCGACTTCGTGCAGGTGAAGCGCGCGGGCGATGTCATTCCGCAGATCCTCGCCTCGCTCCCCGAGAGGCGCGAAGGCTCGCTCCGCAAATGGCACATGCCGAAACGGTGCCCGAGCTGCGACACGCCCGTGCTCAAGGACGAGGAGGAGGTCGCGGTCTACTGTCCCAACGTCGAATGTCCGGGGCGCCAGCTCGAGGGGCTGGTGCACTTCGCAGCGCGCGGCGCGATGGACATTCGCGGGCTCCAGTACAAGCGCATCGCGCAGCTGATCGAGGCGGGGCTCGTGCACGACATGGCCGACCTGTATCTCCTCACCGTCGAGCAGCTCGTGTCGCTCGAGCGCTTCGCCGAGAAGAGCGCCGAGCAGCTCGTGGCGGCGATCGTGGCTTCGAAGGCGCAGCCGCTCTCCAGGCTGCTAAACGGCCTCGGCATCCGGCATGTGGGCGAGGGAGCCGCGCAGCTCCTCGCGCGCCACTTCGGGTCGCTCGATGCGCTGATGAGCGCGACCGAAGAGGAGGTTGAGAGCGCGCGCGGGATCGGGGGAATCATCGCCAAATCCGTCGTCGAATACTTCTCCGAGCCGAATACGCGCAAACTGATGGTGCGGCTGCGTGCAGCGGGGCTTACACTCACCGAGCCGCAGGCAAAAACGGTTGGTCGTTCCCTCGCGGGGCTGACGGTCGTCATCACTGGTACACTCCCGACGCTGTCGCGAGCGGCGGCCACCGAGCTGGTGCAGGCGCACGGCGGGAATGTGACGAGCTCCGTTTCCAAATCCACCACTTTCGTCGTCGCCGGCGAAGCGGCTGGAAGCAAACTCGAGAAGGCAAGAACGCTCGGCATCGAGGTCGTCGATGAAGCGGGACTCTTGCGGCGCGTTGAGGGAGAACTCTAGATACCGACATGATCCATTCCATCGATCTGGCCGACCACCGCATGGTCGCGATGAGCCGCACGACGCTCGCCGCGCTCCGAACGATTCTCTTCCGCGACGCGGGCCCCTCGGCCGCCGGCGCGCTTCAGGAAGCCGGCTACGCTGGCGGCGAAGCCGTCTACCAGTCGTTCCGCGAATGGCTTCGCAAGCAGGGAAAGGCCGCTCCCGAGGATCTCGAGGTCGGCGAGTTCCAGCGGAAAGCCTCAACTTATTTTCGTGAGGCCGGCTGGGGCTCGATCACCGTCGGCTCCATGGGCGAAGCGCTGGCGACTGTCGACTCCGCCGACTGGGGCGAGTCGGAGCCCGGCGCCGGACTCGATCAGCCCGGCTGCCACATCACCACCGGCCTCTTCGCGGACTTCTTCGGTCGCCTCTCCGACGTTCCGCTCGCCGTGCTGGAAGTCGAGTGTCGCTCCGCCGGTCACGAGCGCTGCCGCTTCCTTCTCGGCAACGCAGACGTCATGCGCTTCGTGTACGACGAGATGGAGAAGGGACGCAGCTACACGGACGCCGTCTCGGCCGTCGCGTAGCTCGCCGGGCGGCTCACCCCGGGCCGCCCAGATTCACCTCGTGGTCCCACGGGAGCACGATCGTGCTCTCCGTCTCCAGCCCGGCGAAGTCCGGCTGGTAGGACCCTGTCCGAAAGCCCACCGCAGTGCGCACGTCCGCCGCGCCGGCGTTCACGATCGCAGCGACCGCGAGGCGCAGCGTCGACCCGGTGTCGCAGGTTTCATCGACGAGCAGCACGCGCCTGTTCCGTACATCCGTCGGCACACTTCCGAACACACTCGGCGTATCCCGAATCGACTCGGCCAGATAGCGGCGGCTGACGATGATCGAGTGAAAGGGCTTGTCGAGAATCGCCGCGACGACGGCGCCGGGAACGACACCCGCTGTCGCGATGCCGACGACGATCTCGGGGTCGTAGCCACGAGCCACCTTGAGCGCGAGCGCACGCGACATTTCGCCGAACAGCGGCCAGTCTACCTCGAGCACCCCGCGCGAACGATCGACTACCTGGCGTCGGGGCATTGCTCTCCTCGGATGCGGTCGCGGTACTTTTCTTCCATAATTCGGAAGCTAGCCGCGAGGCTGCGATCACAACAGCATGGTTGCTGCCCCGTGACGTAGACGATAACTTTTTCTCGCTCGCAGACGGGTCCTCGCGATGGGGACTTTTCGCCTGCGCTCGCGCCCACCCCGACCTCGGCCTCCAAACGCATGTCCTGGTGGCGCCGGCTCACCGGCGGTAGTGCCCGCGCGGCGCCCAAGCCGCAGCGCCTCGACTATCTGAATGAAGCGCTCACGCTCGAGCGTCAGGGCGATTACGACGCTGCGCTCACCTCGTATCGGCTCGCGCTGCGCGACACGCCGAGCGATCCGCGCATCCTCCAGAACATGGCGATCGCATTCTCGAAGACGGGCCGTCTCGAGGATGCGCTGCGCTGTTATCTGCGCGCGCTCGATCTCGATCCCGGGCTCAGTGGCGCGCACTACGGGCTCGCGTTTCTGCTGCTCAAGCGCGGCGACCTCACCGGAGCCGAAGAGCATCTCACGCAGTTTCTGAATCATGCGCCGAGCAGTGTCGAGGCGGAGCGATGGGTATCGCATGCGCGTCTCGCCCTCGAGCAGCTTCGGTCCGGCACCAATGCCGCGCCGCTCGTGGAGCCGGAATAGCGCGTGGGACACGTGCTCGCCATCGTCAGCCAGAAGGGTGGCGTCGGCAAAACGACGACCGCGGTGAATTTGGCGGCTGCGTTCGCACGGCGTGGGCTCAAGACACTGCTCATCGACACGGATCCGCAGGGCGCGGTACGCTACGGAGTTGGGCTCAGGCGCGGTGAGGCGCCGTACGGGATCTCGGATTACCTGAGCGGCGCTCGTCCGCTGCGCGAAGTGATCCTCCCCACCGCCCTCCCCTGGCTCCGCGTGATTCTCGCCGGCAGCGTGAGCACCGAAAGCAGCCACATCGAGTACAATCACCGCATCGAGTCGAGCACACTCTTGCGCGACATGATCGCGATCGCGCGCGAGCGCTGCGAGGTGGTGATCGTCGACACGCCGCCGGGGCTCGGCGCCATTCCGCGGCGCGTGCTCGAGCTCAGCCAGCACGTGATCATCCCGCTCCAGTGCGAGCCGCTCGCACTGCAGACGACGCCGCAGATGCTGCGCGGCATCCAGGAGATCGCGTCAACCAACGAGGAGCTGACGCTCGACGGCATCGTGCTCACGATGTACGATCCCGCGAGCGTGGGCTGTCAGCGCGTTTCGGAATATCTGCGCGCGAATCTTCCGCGCGACATGGTCTTCGACATCACGATTCCCCGCAGCGCAGCGGCATCCGAGGCATTCGCGGCGGGTCAGCCGGTGGTGCTGCGTGACCCCGCCGATCCCGCGTCGCAGGCGTTCGTGAATCTCGCGACGCTGCTCGCCGAGCGGTTCGCGTGAGCGCGAGCGTGTGGAGAGTGGCGGTTCTGGCCGCGGCGGTGGCTGCAGGCGCGGCGTGTGGCGATACGAAGTCCGGACCGAACGTGCCGCTCTCGATTCAGTTCGATCCGCAGCAGCTGCCATCGATGATCGTCGGCGACCAGCTGCACGACACGCTCGGCAGCGTCGACTCGCTGCGCGCGATCGTCTTCAACTCGGCCGGCGACACGATCCCCGATGCCGCGGTTCGGTATCAGCATGCGGACACGACGAAGATCGTGACTATCGACTCGGCCACCGGGCACGTCACTGCCAGCGACACCGGCATTGCTCGCGTCGTCGCGCAGACGAGCGGGCTGCAGTCGCCGCCGGAAACGCTGTTCGTGGTCGCGACGCCGACGGTGTTCGGGCACACCACGAATCTCGACGACACGCTCAACTTTACGTCCGTACGGGCGGACACTCTCTTTGCGCTGTCGACGACGGTGAGCTCGGGGACGACGCCCGTCAATCACTGGCGCGTGGAGTATCGTTTCCTCTATCCGGCCGATCTCAATACACCGGATTCGCTGCGCGTGCTGCTCTCGGATGAGAATCGGAAGTTCTCGCTGGTCGACACGACCGGCGTCGGCACGTCCGGCGTCGCGGGATCGGCGACACGCTACCTTCGCATTTCCGCCTTCGCGCACTCGTTCAACGACACCGTCGTCGTCGAGGCGCGAGCATTTTTCCCGGACCATACGCCGGTGCCGGGAAGCCCATTGCGATTCAAGGTGCTGGTCATCATTCCGTAGGAGGGTATGGCTCAACATCCTGCTACGCTCACGCAGCTGTTCGTAAATGCTGTCGAGGAGCACGATCAGCCGAATGCGCTGCAGACGAAAGTCGGCGACGCCTACCAGCCCATCTCGCATCGCACGCTCGCGGATCGCGTCCGGCACGTTGCCTTCGGGCTCAAGGCGCTCGGCATTCCCGCGGGCAATCGCGTTGCGATCCTCTCGGAGAATCGCCCCGAATGGGCAATCGCCGACTATGCGTGTTTGATGAGCGGGATGACGGATGTACCCATTTATCCGACGCTGCCAGCGGAGCAGGTGGCCTACATCCTGCGCGACTCCGGCGCAGTCGCGATCTTCATATCATCGAAGGAGCAGGCGGCGAAAGTCGCACTGGTGAGGGATCAGCTTCCGGCGCTCCAGCACGTGATCGTGTTCGACGCGGACGCGGCGACGGGAGCCGCGATTCGCATCGCCGCGCTCGAGGCGAAGGGCGCGGCGACGATGACTCCCGATGCCGCGGCGGAGTACCGCGCATACGCGCTCGCGATCGAGCCGGATCAAGTCGCGACGCTCATCTACACGTCGGGAACGACTGGCGAGCCGAAGGGGGCGATGCTGACGCACGGGAACATCGCGTCGAACGTGTCGGCGGCACTCCAACTGCTGCCCATGGATACGACGGACACGTCGCTCAGCTTCCTGCCGCTCTCGCACATCTTCGAGCGGATGGTGGACTACCTCATGTTCGCGGGCGGTGTGTCGATCGCGTACGTCGAGACCATGGACACGATCGCGCAGAACATGAAGGAGGTGCGGCCGACGATCGTCGTCTCCGTGCCGCGCATCTACGAGAAGATCCATTCGCGTATCACGGATACGGCGATGCAGGCGGGCGGCGCGAAGCGCGCGATCTTTCTGTGGGCCCAGGCCGTCGGCGAGCGATGGACGGACGTGATGCTCGTGGGCAAGAAGCCCGGGATGCTGCTGGGCTTCGAGCACGCGATCGCGGACAAGCTGGTGTTCTCGAAGGTGAGAGCGGCCGTGGGCGGACGTCTCCGCTACTTCGTGTCCGGCGGAGCGCCGCTGTCGCCCGAGATCAACCGCTTCTTCTACGCGGCGGGGCTCAAGATCTGTGAAGGATACGGTCTCACCGAAACGTCGCCGGTGATCGCGGTGAACTCACCGAAGCGCTTCACGATCGGCACGGTGGGCGAGCCGATGCCCGGCGTGGAGGTGAAGATCGCGCCCGACGGCGAGATTCTCACGCGTGGGCCGCACGTCATGAAGGGATACTTCAACAAGCCTGAGGCGACGGCCGAGGCGATCGACGCGGACGGATGGTTTCACACCGGCGACATCGGGACGCTCGAGGACGGACTGCTGCGCATCACGGATCGAAAGAAGGACATTATCGTCACCGCGAACGGAAAGAACATTGCCCCGCAACCCATCGAGAATTCGGTGAGGGCAAACAAGTACGTCGTGCAGGCGGTGATGATCGGCGACCGTCGCAAGTTCCCGCTCGTGCTCGTGGTGCCGAACTTCGATCAGCTCACGCGATGGGCGAATTACAAGAACATCGCATTCAAGGACCATCACGATCTGCTCGCCAACCCGCTCGTCCAGGCGAAGATGGAGCGCGAGGTGATCGGCGAGCTGGGCAAATTCGCGTCGTTCGAGAAGCCGAAGAAGGTCGTGCTGCTCGAGCAGGACTTCACGATCGAAAATGGCGAGCTGACGCCGACGCTCAAGGTGAAGCGGCGCACGGTGGACAGGAAATTCCGCGCGTTGATCGATGCGGCGTACACGGCGGAGGAATCGCGCGGCGGGGCGTAGCGCTACCGGCGGGTTCCGATCGCCACCGGCGCGGAGACGGTCGTCTGCGAGATCGTCGTGGCGAGCCAGTGCTCGTCATCGCGGGCGAGCTCCTGCAGCGATTCGGGGAGGAGCGCGGAGACCGGCGCGAGTAGTCGGCCGCCCGGGATGAGTGCGCGCGCTGCGCCGGCCGTGAGCGAGGGCGTCGCGTGCCGGGCGTCGAGCGCGATGCCGCGCACGGAGCCATGAGCCAGCGGTAGAAGCTCCGCGATGAGCGCGAGCGAGAGCGCTCCGCCGCTCCGCAGCCCGAGCGCAGAGTCGAGCGCGAGGAGCTGAACGTTCTCGGTCATCGTGAGGATCTCGTGCGCCGCGGCGCTCCATTCGCCGGCGAGCACCACGATGCCGCCTGGCTCCGTGAGGCCGAGCAGCGCGGCGGCGCGCACGGCCAGCCGTTCACGCGCCTCGTGCGACTCGCCGGCTTCAATGCCCGACGGTGGAGTCGCGCCGAGCGAGAAGTCCGCGACACCCTCGCGCACCGGATAGCGCGTGCCGCACACCGGGCATCCGAGCTCACCGCTCACCACGTGTCGGTCGACCAGCTCATCCACACGCGCCACGAGCCAGCTGTCCTCGTGCGCGCGCACACAGCGGAGCGAATCGACGAGCTCGAGAAAAATCCGATCCCCCTTACGTCGCCGTGATACGGAGCTCGTCGATGTTCACGTTCGCCGGGCGCAGCGCCGCCCACACCACCGCGTCAGCCACGGCGTCGGACGTGAGCATCTTGTCGCGCGTCGGGAAGCGATTTTCCTTCGGAAGAACGACCGTATCCCAGATCGGCGTGTCCACCGCGCCCGGCGACACGAGTGTCGTGCGCACACCGCTTCCTTTCGTCTCGGCCCTGAGCGCCTCGTGCATCGCGCGCAGTCCGAACTTGGACGCCGAGTAGCCGCCGTTGTCGGGGTAGATCGTGCGGTCGGCGACGGATCCGATGGTGATCAGCTGTCCATTCCCCTGCGCTTTCCAGGTCGGCAGGATCGCCCGCAGAAGAAAAAAGGGCGCGATGAGGTTGATCGTGATCATCCGCTCGTACTCCTCGCTCGTGAGCACGTCGAGCGCCTTCGGAATGAAGATCCCGGCGTTGTTCACGAGAATGTCCGGCATGCCGCCGAATGCAGCACCCACGGCAGCGACGACGCGGTCGATCTCTTTCGCATCGGTCACGTCCCCGGCGACGACGACGGTGTCGCCGCCAAGCTCGGACTTGCGCGTCGCGAGCTCCTCGACGCCGCGTGCGACCAGCGCCACGCGGACGCCCTCGCGCAGGAGCCCGCGCGCGATCGCGAGCCCGATCCCGCGCGAGCCGCCGGTGATGAGGGCGGTCCTCGCCCTGGTGCTGCTCAACGCGAGAGTGTGCTGCGGCTGTTCGCGAGCGTCAGGAACTCCTCGCGCGTGCGGGCGTCGTTGCGGAAGATGCCGCGCACCGCCGAGGTGACGGTCTGCGAATTCTGCTTCTGCACGCCGCGCATCATCATGCAGAGATGCACGGCCTCGATGACCACGCCCACGCCCTTCGGCGCGAGCACATCCTGCACCGCCTGCGCGATCTGCTCGGTGAGACGTTCCTGCACCTGAAGCCGCCGTGCGAACATGTCCACGATGCGCGGGAGCTTCGAGAGACCGACGATTTTGCCATCGGGGATGTACGCGATGTGCGCCCGGCCGAAAAACGGGAGCATGTGGTGCTCGCACAGCGAGTAGAGCTCGATGTCGCGCACCATCACCATGCTGCTGTGGCTCTCGTTGAACACCGCATCGCCGACGACGTCGCGCACGTCCATGTCGTAGCCGCGCGTGAGCCAGGTGAGCGAGTTCGCAACGCGCTGAGGCGTCTTCTTGAGCCCCTCGCGATCGGGATCCTCGCCGATGATCTCGAGCGTGCGATGGATGACGCGCTCGAACTCGGCATTGTGCTCCGGCGCCGGATCGAGGTCGAGCCCCCAGTCCTCGAGCGGCTCCGCGACCGTCTTCGCGTCGACGCGCTTGCGCACGTTCAGTGGGCGCGCGGGGCGATCGACCTCGCGCTTATCCGCGCTCGGCTCTGTCTTGCGTGTTCGGAATTTCTTGGCGGCCATGTCTTGCGACGATCCTCCCGGTGAGCGCGTTCACGCGCCATCGAACTTGCAGAGCTGCTCGCGGCCCTTCTAGCTTCTCTCATCCCGCACCGCGTGCCCTGTGAAAGCTAAGCTGCTTCTGATCGTCAGCGGAACGCCAGCAGCGTGGTCGGCGCTGTGGACCTTTCCGAGCATGCTCGCGAGCGCATTTCTCGTCGCCTGGGCGGCCGAGGCGGCGCAGTTCATCATCTCGCAGGGGCTCGCCCTCGCGGTGCTTGCGTGGGTGCAGACGCTCCCCGAGTTCGCGGTTGAGGCCGTGATCGCGTGGCAGGCGGGTGGAGATGGGCAGGAGTGTTTCGTCGCAAGCCCGCCAGCGGGGTGTCACTCGCATCTGGCGATCGCGAATTTCACGGGCGCGATACGGCTGCTGGTGGGGCTCGCCTGGCCGATGATCTTCTTTGTCGCAGCGTTCTTCGGCCGGAGGTCGCGTCCCTTTCTCGCGCCGATCGTGCTGGAGAACGAGCATGCGGTGGAGGTGCTGACGACGGTGCCGCCGCTCTGCTATTTCGGATGGATCTGGTACAAGGGCTCGATCGACATCCTGGATGCCGGCGTGCTCGTCGTGATGTACGCCGTGTACCTCGCGCTGCTGTGGAGGATGCCGCCGAAGCAGGAGGAGGAGATGGCGGACGCGCCGCGAATCTCGCGCTGGGCCGCGACGCGTCCTGGAAAGCAGCGGCTCCTGGCGGTTGGCGGACTCTTCGCGATTGGCGCGGCGCTCATCTACTTCACCGCACATCCGTTTCTGCAGTCCATGCTCGCGATCGCCGGGACGGTCGGCGTCAGCCAGTTCGTCCTCGTGCAGTGGGTGGCACCCTTTCTGAGCGAGTTTCCCGAGAAGGTGTCGGCGTTCCAGTGGGCGAGTCGCGTGCGCACGGCCCCGATGGCGCTCGTCAACATGCTGTCGAGCAACATCAATCAATGGACGGTACTCGCCGCGATGATTCCGATCGTGTTCTCGATTGCGCGTGGAACGCCGAGCGCACTGCCGTTCGACGGCGCGCAGCGCGAGGAGATTCTGCTCACGGTGGCGCAGAGCGCGGTGGCCGTGCTCGTGCTGCTGGACATGCGCTTTCACTGGTGGGACGCCGCGATCCTCTTCGTGCTCTGGCTCGCGCAATTTCTCGAGGCCGGATGGCGCGACGAAATCACGATTGTCTACATGTCGTGGGGGCTGCTCCAGATCGTGAGCTGGATCTGGAGGCGTCCGACCGCACCGGGAATTTTCTGGAAGCTCGTGCGCGGGAAGGTCATCGCGGAGCCGGCCACGTAGGGCGCAAAAAAAAGCGAGCCTCGCCGAATTGGCGAGGCCCGCTCGAGAGAAAGGAACGAAGAGGATTTTTGAAGCCCCGTCGAATGTCTGAGGTCCTCACCACACTGTTCGCCTTCCCCGCACTGGGGCATGACGTGAATGTAGATTATCGAACCCACCCGAGAGACTTGTTGGCTCAAAAATTAAGTCTCTTCGCCCCCGATCTGTTGTAAAGTTATTGTGACGCAAACATCGAGTCAATCTGATGAATACACCGCAGTGGCAGCGCATTCTCTACGTGCTCGCATATCCGCTTTCTGCCCTGATGCTGATCGTCTGGGCGGTCGTCACCTTCGCATATGACGGGCCAGGGTGGATCCACTTTTTTCTGTCGCTCGGATTCTTCCTGCTGATCTGGCGCATAGTCGCCGGTGGAACGCAGGACTCGTGGCGCAAGTATCTCTCAGGACGGTAGGAGCGTCAGGGACGTAACCGATTGGCGCTCTTGAGCAGGGAGAAGGCGATGTCGCAGGATCATGTTCAGGAACACATCGCGCTCGTCGCGAGGCACGAGCAGGAATTTCTGGCGAAGCGCTCGACGGCGGAGCGCGCGACGGATGCGATCGCTGCCTTCGCGGGAAGCCTGACATTCGTTGCGATCCACGTCGTCGTCTTCATCTGCTGGATTGGCGTCAACGTGACGAGAGTCGGCAATATCCCGCACTTTGATCCGCGCCCTTTCTCGCTTTTGGGAACGTTCGTCGCCCTCGAGGCGATCCTGCTCGCAAGCTTCATTCTGATGCGGCAGGCGCGTCTGGGACGGCGCGCCGATGAACGCGATCATCTCATGCTTCAGCTGCTGCTGCTCACCGAGAAGGAGATCACCGCAGTCCTCGGCATTGATCGGCACATCGCCACGCGCATGGGGCTTTCGGACGAGGCAAATGAGGCGGGCGTGCAACAGCTTGCGGGCCAGACGTCGATCGACGACGTCACGCAGGCGATCGAGCGAGATTTGCCGACGCAGAATTGAGCGGCTCGTGGTCGTTGGGGTCGAGCGCATTCATCGATCGGTCCGCTAGATCTCCCAGTTGCTCCACAGCAATCCGCGCGATGCCCTCCCCTCCGGATATCGCGCGAGCGCCATTCGCAGATCCGTCCAGCGTACGCGACCACCCATCGCGATCAGCTGCTGATACGCGTCGACATATTCGGTCTGCACTCTGAACGCCACGCGCCTCGTCCCTCCGCGCCGCGCGAAATCCGCGAGCGTCGCCACCGCGCTCGCGAGCCCAGTCTCTTTCGCCAGCACGAACTTCAAGACGCGCGTCTCCTCTCGCGCGCGCCCCTCCACGAGCGGCACCGTGTGGCACAGCGCGAAGCCCGTGAGCTTTCCACCCTCGCGAAAGAGAATCGTCTCGCCGAGTCCCAGGGAATCGGTGATCTCGATCTCGCGCGTGAAGTCGCACGCCGGCAATACGCTCTGTGACAGCTCGCAGCACTCGATCAGCACCGCCGCCTTGTCGCTTGCGCTCAGCCTTCCGAACACGCTCGGCATCTCGTTCGCCGGCGCCGAATCGATCGTGACGGTGACGGTGAGACGCCCGGGGAGAAAACCGAGGCCGGAGTAGAAGCCGATGTTGTCCATCGTGCGCGGCATCGTCTCGAGGCCGATCGTCAGCGCCTTCGCCGCCGTCAGCCAGTCGATGCCGCTCTGCACGACCTCCTTCCCAAGTCCCGCGCCCTGCGCATCCGGACGCACCGCGAGCGGCCCCATCCACCCTTCGCGCCCCGAGCAGTGCACGATGTTGAACGCCGCGATCTCGTCGCGCTCGTCGCGCCAGATCAGCGCGCCGCCGTTCGCGTCCTCGATCGCATAATGCCAGATCGCCGGGTTGAGAAAGGGCACGCGCACGCCAACGAGTCCATCGCGGCGATAGCGCTCCGTGAACGCCTCACTGAAGACGTGATTGAGCGCCGCGTGATCATCCGGCGTCGCCGCGTACGGTCCGTTCGGGCGCGGTGCGCGCCACGGCCTTGCGATCGCCATCAGTCCGCAGCTCCCGCTTCTTCGAAGTACGGCGGCATCATCTCGTCAGGCAAGAGTGGCTCATCCGGAACGCCATCGTGCTGCACGACGGTCGACGATCCCTGCTCCGGATCGTAGCGCACGGTGATCACGTGGTCCAGCATATCTCGCACCGAATCGATGTGCGTGATGAGAATGACCTGCTCGAACCGATCGTTGAGTCGGCGCAGCAGCTCGAGCACGCTCGCACGCCTGAGCTCATCGAGCGAGCCGAAGATCTCATCGAGGATCAGCAGCGAGAACGGCTGCCCCGCGCGCTCAGCGATCATCTGCGAGATCGCCAGTCGCAGCACGAGATTCGCCAGATCCTCCTCACCGCCGGAGATCACGGGCTTCGGGCGCCCATCCTCGTGAACGACAATGTTGTACTGATCGTCGAGCTCCAGTTCGTCGTAACGCCCGTCCGTCAGCTCCGACAGGAAGGCGCTCGCCAGCTCCGAGAGCTCCGGACGCAGCTGGAAATTCAGGTCGGTGCGGAGATCGGTGTACGCGCGGTCGAGCTCATCATGCAGACGCTTGTGCACCGTGAGCTCGCCGAGCAGCCGCTGGCGCTCGGCGAGCTCCTTCGCGGCCGCGCCCGCGACCTCCATCGCCATCACCGCCGCATGTGAGCTTCCATCCGCGCCGACCACCGCCAGCTCGGCCGCGCGCACCTCGGTCGCAGCGGTATCGTTCTGCCCGCGCAGCGTCGCAAAGTCGCTCTCCGACACTGTGATCGAGTCCCTGCGCGCCTGGAGCTCCACGATCCGGGCCGTAACCTGGGTGGCATTCGCGATCACATGCGATCGCTCGCGCGTGAGCGTCTGCTCGCGCTCGATCTGCGCGCTGAGCCGCGTCACTTTCGCGTCGAGCGGCATCAGCCGGTCGATCTCCAGCCGCACGCGCTCGTGGCGCCGCGAATCGTATCCCGCCGGTATCGCCTCGAGATCGCGCTGCAGCGACGCCTCGCGCTCCTCCTTTACCGCGAGATCACCGGTGAGTTGCGTCAGCTCCTGCACCGCGAGCTGCACCTTCATGGTCCGGCGCTCGAGATTCGCGACCTCACCGGAAAGCGCCCGCCGCCGCTCATCGAGCGCCTTCACATCCTCGGGCATGTCGAGCAGCTGCTCGAGCCGTCCCTTGTAGTAATTCCCATCCACGCGAACCGTCTCCATCTGCGCGTCGAGGAGATCGAGCACGCCGCGCAACTGCACGCCGAGCGGCCGCGTACATGTGGGACAGAAGCCCTCCTCCCCTGCCACCGCGAGCCGCTCGCGCTGCTGCTTGAGCTCCACGTACTGCTCGCGCAGCGACTGCCGCTTCGTCTCGGCCTCCTGCCTGTCGCGCACCCACTCCGTTCGTCTCGCCTCGAGCTGACCGTCGACGAGCTCGAGTTCCTCGCGGCGCTCCTCCAGCGACGCACTCACCTCGAGATCGAGCTTCGGCGCGGTCTCCACCTTCGACCTGCGCTGACGCAGTTTGTTCAGCTCGTCCGCGAGCGCCTGTCCCGTCTCGATGAGCGCCTGCCGCCGTCCCTCCTCGCGCGCGAGGATCTCGAGATGCTGGAACTCGCTGTGCAGCTCACCGTACGAGTCGAGCTCGCGCATGAGTTCTGTGCGCTCCGCGCGCGCCGCCGCGATCTCGTCGAGGTCCCGCGCCAGCCGCGCCATGTCGCGCGTCGTCGAGCGCTCCTCCTCCTCGGCAACGCGCATCTCGGAGATCAGCGTCACGAGCTGCTCTCGCTCGCGCTGCAGCTTCTCCCACTTCGGCACAATCACGTCGCGCGCCGCGATCGCCGTCGCCTGCCGCGCGCGCGCGATGTCGCTCTGCTGCCGCGCGCTCACGAGCCGCCGCTCGGCATCCGAGAGCTGCTGCTCCACGATCGAGGCATCCGGCATCCCCTGCCTGATCCCGCCGATCTGCGCGACGAGGGCATTCTTGCGCGCGCGCTCGAGCTGCTGCGCGCTCCGGAGCCGCTCGTAGCCGAGCACGTGCGAGAGGAACTGCGCGCGCTCCGAGGGCCCCATCGCCGACATCACGGAGAGCTCCTTCTGACCCGTGAAGTACGTGTTGAAGAATTCCTCGCGCGTCATCCCGAGTCGGCGCGTGAGAAGCTCGGTCACGCCGCTGATCGAGCTCGCGATCGGCGCCGAGCCGCCATCGAGATAGAGCTCGGCGCTCGTGAGCCCACGCACGATGTGATAGCGGTGGCCGCCGAGATCGAAGTCGAGCTCCACGCGCACGGTCGCGCGCGCGCCGGCGCGATTGTGGCGGATCGATTCGCGCGTCCCGCGCGCTGCCGCCGTGCCGTAGATCGCCCACGCAATGGCTTCGAGGATCGTCGTCTTTCCCGATCCGTTCGCGCCGATGACACCCGTCAGCCCCGAATCGAAATCGATTCGCGTGTCGGCATGCTGCCGAAAGTTCGTGAGCGCGACGCTGTTGAGTCGCACCTACTCCCTCGGCGCCGCGGCGGAGGCCGCGTCCACATCGTCCGCTTGCTTCAGATACTCGAGGCCGAGCTGCACGAGCGCGGCGCGATCGAGCTCATCGTCGAGCGGCCGCTTCTGCAGATACGCGGTGACGGTCTCCACGAGCGTGGGCCGGCGGCCGCCGCTCGCGCCGATTCCGCTGGGTCGCATCGCATCGGGGCGCCGCGTGTCGAGCTGGAAGTGCATCGCGCGACGCTTGAGCTCGCGCAACGCGCGCGAGTCGAGCTCGCGCACGATGTGGCGCGGCACATCGCGCACGACGAGGCGCACGATCTTCTCCTCGATGCCGCCCTCGCAATCGTCGCACGCTGCGCGGACCGCGATGTCGATCTCCGCCGCGGACATCCCGCGCGCCGCTATGGAATCGAGACTCACGAGCGCCCGGCTCGCCGGAATGTGGTGGAAGGTGTGCTCCGACCTCTCGAGATCCCACTCGATGAATCCCTTGCCGGGAAGACGCAGCTGCGCCTCCTGATCGAGCTCGCCCCACGGATCCGTGCTCGTATACTCGAGCGATCCCGAGTAGTACGCATTCTTCTCGATGCGCTGGTGCACGTGGTAGTGGCCGAGCGCGATGTAGCTCCAGCGCGATGCGGAAAGCGCGCTGCGCGGAATCTCCATCGCCGCGCGATCGCCCCCGTGCGGCAGCACACCCTCGACCTCACCGTGCATCACGAGGACGTTGTGGCGCGCCGTCGGATCGGGGGAGAGATCGGGACGCGGGCCGGTGATGTCGGGCACCGCGAGGATGGAGAGATCGTGCCCCGGAAACTGCAGCCGCTTCGGCTCGTCGACCACGACGTGAATGCCGAGCTTCTGAAAGAGCTTGAGAATGCACCCCGTCTCGGTCGCGCGCGGGCGATCGTGATTGCCGGCAACCATTACGACGATCGCGTTCGGCAGCTCGGTCGTGAGCCGCGCGAACTGCGTGAACGCGTCGATGATCGCGGGATTCATCGGGCGCACGGTGTGAAAAATGTCGCCGGCGATGACGACGATATCGGGCGCGAGCGCGATGACGCGATCGATGGCGCGTCGGAACGCGTGCGCGACGTCCGCTTCGCGTTGATTGATTCCGGTTGGCGTGAGCCGGTGGTACTGCCGGAAGCCCAGATGGAGGTCGGCGAGGTGTACGAGGCGCACGCGGGAAATTTAGCTGTGTGGCCCTAACCCCGCTACCAGCTTGGGGATAGGCGATCTCGCGGGGAAACGATGGTTACGGCGCGATCCGGGTTTGCATCGACTGCACGATGTGTGTTTGCACCTGCATCGTGGATACCGGCTCGATGATCCGCGTCACCATGCTCTTGATCTCGATGGCAATGTGCGATTCGATCCACCATCCGTGCTTGCGGTCCATCGTCATCCGCCCGGTCACCGTTCCCGTCGAGCCGACTCGCAGCGACTCCGACACCAGCGCCGCCGCGCTGTCTCGCGAGATCGTGCCGTGGATCGAGATGTAGGCGAGCTGCCCATTCGATGAGAGCGAATCCAGCCGGTACGTCGTGCGCACTCTCGCGGAGTGCGCGGAGTCAGACTCCAGGCTCACCGGAATAAACGCGGTTCGCTCCCAGGTCGAATGAACCGACACGAGCCGCTCCGGCAGCGTCGCGGGCATTCCCGAATACAGCGCCTCTACCTCTGGCGTCACGTTGTCGGAGGCGCCGAGCAGCTCGGCCGAGCCGTCGCGCGCGATGTGAAGCTGCGCCTGGCGCCCCTGCATCGCACGCCGAAGCGTCTCCGTCGGCGCCGCCGCGCCTGTGCCATGACCCTCCATCGCGACCGAGTCGGTGACCGCCAGGATGGTGGTGCCATGTCCGTCGCTCGACTGCACGAGCGAGTGCGAGAGGATCACGATGTCCATGCGCGACGTCATCGTCGTGTCGACGAGATGGACGTTGCGCGTGCCGATCATCTCGACCGACTGCTCGAAGCGCGTGTACATCGTGTCGCCCACGTGCGGCTGGATGCGAAGCATGATCGGCTGCTGCGCCCGCGCGAGCGAAGACGCGCCCGCGATGAGCACTGCAGCAACAACGAGTGCGCCGGCAAGCCGGCGGGGCAGCGCCGGCTCAGATCGCGTAGGGATCATCATCCGGGAGTGCGCGGAGCGGCGTGCGCGCCACGGCAGGAGCCGGAGCCGCCCCAACGATCTTTCTGAACTGCGCCTTGAAATACGCGCCCGCCTTCTCCGGAGCATGGGCGAGCGTCGCGTGCAACGCGCGCAAAACGTCCTCCTCCTCGTACAGCCCGATGACATCCTGCACCCATGCGAGTGTCAGCGTCGGCTCGAAGCGACGGAGCTGACGCAGCACGCCGACGTCGAGCGGCACATCGGCCGCCTGCGGAAAGCGCTCCATGCCATCGCGCCCGCGCATCACCGCAGGGCGTGGAAACGAGACGAAGATCGGTTGTGTGAAATGCGGGTGCCGAACCATCAATTGTCCTTTCGACAACGTTGCGAGCTTCGTTCGCGTGGCAGCGCTCAGCACGGCATAGCCGGGCGTTGCGAGCTCATCGCCATCCATTCGTCCATAGAGCGCGGTTCCCGCGTTGCCAACGACACGCCGGTGAACCTGCGACCGGAACTGCTGCGCACTGAAGAGCACGAGCCCCAGATACCGACCACGCTCCGCGATGTCGAGCAGCATCTTCCGAACGTACGTGTCGGGTCCATCGGCTGGCGCATACTTGTTGAGCTCATCCACGAACACGACGACGTGCGTGACGCCGAGATCGCGTCGCTCGAGATGCTCGCGCAGCTTCGAGACGATACGCGCGAAGATGAGGTCCTGCGCATCCTCCTCCGCCAGCGCGACGTCCACTACATACACCGCACGATCCGTGAAGTCCCCCCACGGCAGGTCGCTGGTATGGCCGTCGTTGGTGACGAGTCCCGCGCAACGCGTGGAAATATTCGATAGCCGGTTCCGCACCTTCCGGATCGTCGCAACGTGATGTGTGCGCCAGTGCTCGCTCCCCTGATCCTCGAGTCCGCTGAGCAGATCCCGGAACCATCCCTCGAGATCCGCGAACGAGCGCACCCGATGCTTCTGCTTGAGCACGCGATCCTCGAAGTCGCGGTCGAGCACCCGCTCCTTGATGAAGTCGATCAGTGCATCGGCCTTGGCATCGACGTCATCGCGGTTGAGCAGCACCTCGGCGAACTGCAACACCTCGCGGAGCCCCCACGTCAACGGCTGGACGTTCGCGGACAGCTCCTCGTTCGAGCGCAGCGTGTTGAGCGAGACGTTGTCCGCCTTGTACGGCGCGAAGTAGCGAACATCGGGAAAGGGCGCGCATGGAACGCCCAGCGTCTCGTACATCGCGCGGTCGTTTTCCTCGAGCTCCGCGGGCTGATCGAGGAAGCAGAGATCGGGACCCTTCACGTTGAAGCACACCGCGGCCACCGAGCCCTTGCTCTTCGGAAAGTGAGCGAAGAGCGAGGCCATCAGCCACTCCACTGCGCTCGTCTTCGTCGCGAGCCCCGACACGCCGGTGATGTTGAGATGCGCGGCTTCGGGCCCGACGAGAAATTCCGCGTCGAGGTAGATGGCCGAGTCCATGCCGCCGGAGCGATAGAGCCCGATCGGGATGCCAGTGCTCGCGCCATCGCGCAGATACGTGTCCATTCGCAGCGCGACGGCGACATCCGCCTCCGTCGCGAGAAAAACCTCGCCCATCGGCACCGGCTGCAGCGGCTCCTCGGGAACGTGGCGCAGCACCGCCGCGACGTAGAGTCGCACTTCCGCGCGCTCCGTCGGCGCGAACGCGGCCTGCCCCGGATCGCCGTCGTGGCCGAGTACATCGAAGAGCGGCGAGGCGAGATCGGTATAGCTGAAGCCTTCGGTCACCACGCCGTACACATGCGGAATGTGTCCGTCCACCGGCTGCCGCCCGTCAACGCGCACGATCGTACCGATGCCGACGGGGGAATCGATCGCCGTCCAGAACTGGAACTGATGCGGAGTGTTGGGCGTGCGTTCCGTCGCGACGACGAGCCCGAGCGGTGCGGTCATGGATCCTCGAATGCGAGCGCGCGCGGCGGCGCCGCGAATGGAAGCGAAACGTAAGAGGTGAGCAGCGCGCGACGTGACTGGGCACGCCGCACCTCGGGGGACGCTAATTCGTGGTGGCGCGGAGAAACTCTTCGGCGCTTCGGATCCCGTATGCCATCCGGTCCCAGCGCGGGTCCGGCGCGGCCAGCGGCGACGACTCCGCGAGCAGCCATCGCGAGATCTCGTCGGCGCGCGCGGTGATTCCGGGCGAGTCGATCATGCGCATCTCCACGCGCACCAGTCCCCAGAGCGCGTCTCGTCCATCGGTGGCGCGGAGCCGCAAATACCAGCTGAGCACCTCGCTCCGTGCGCGCGGCGCTATCCGGATCACGCTCGACCGCTCGCCGCGCGAAAGCGCGAGCACCACGTTCAGCGCCTCGCCCTTCGCGTAGAGTGTGCGGTGGCTCTTCACGACGCCGACGGCGCACGCGGAGCTCGCCACCGCTTCGCTGGACCCGATGCCGCCGTCGATCATGATCGGATCGTCCGGGCGGCTCGCGCACCAGCTTTCGGCCAGAGAGAGCTCGAGCCGCTCGCGGTCGCGCGACACAGCCAGCGTCGCGCGCTCGAGGAGAAGCGTCGGGTGCGGAGCCGGGATCGTCCCGTCGGGGCCGGGCTTCGTGGTGTCCTCGAGCTGCGCTCCGAGCGCGCCCTCGAGCTCCTCGCGTGGGGCGTAGGCGAGAGGCGCGTAGATGCGGTGTTCAACCAGCGGTGTGTGCCAGGTCACCAAACGGCGCTCGATGCGCTCGCGGATGACGGCCCCGGACGTTCCGTAAACCAGCGGAAGTGAGCCGATCCACCCCAGCAGCTGGCTGCGCTGAGTGCCGTCGAGAAAGGCCCGAAACGCAGGGACGGGAGCGCCGGGAACCGGTCGCGCGCGCAAAGTTGCATCCTCCGCGCCCTCCGCGTCTATCACATGCGGGAGCTCCATGTCCCGCTCCAGGCGTTCCAGCGGCGATCCACCACCGGTGGCCGTGCGAACGTTGGGGACCAGGCGCAGAAGATGTCGCTGGGCGGCGTGCACGCTTCGGAGGGTTTCGAAGGCGCCGTTTTTCCTGTCGTCCGCACTGCTCGCCCCATCCATCGCCAACTCTTTCACTCCGCTGTGATCTCCAGACTCTTGAGCTTAGCGACCATCCTAATGGTCCTTACCGGATGCGACAAGGCAAAGGAGTTCGTGCGCGCGGGCCAGAAATCGGGGCCGCCGCAGCTCTCCCCGGGCGAGGAGCTGGATCTCGCCGGAAAGCCCGACGTGCTCTTCCAGGTGTTCGGCGAGAGCAGCGATCCGCGTATGGTTCCGATCGCGGCGATCGTCGGAGGAAAGCTGAAGGCGATTCGTCTGTCTCCCGCCGGATGGCACAAGTTCGACGACCTGTATCAGCACGCCGGCAAGAGCTATCCGCTCTATCAGGGCGGTCTCGCGAATGGCACCGTCGACATCAAGCGCGGGATGTGGTCCGACACCGCCGACGCACTGTATGCTCTTCCCGGCTGCGCGACGCTGACGCCGATGTCGAGCGTGCGAGTGAACGGACGCCTCGCCTCCGACTTCACGCTGGAGTTCCTGGCGTCGACGGCAACGATGGGGAAGCCGCACTCCGGCGCACCGATGAATCAGGACTCGGTCAATCGCATCGCGAAGACCATCTCGCACGAGGTCGCAAAGTCGGTGGGGATCAACGAAGCGAAGCTCGACTCGCTGAGCTTCCGCGCAATCGCGTTTTACACCGGCGCGAGTGCGTCGCCCACCATTCTCGCCTCGTTCATTGACGAGGGCGCCGTGAAGCCGGCGTCGATCGCAACGCGCACGACGCACCTCGTCGTCTTTGCCGACAAGGATGCGTCGGGCCAGTATCACGCGACCTTCTCGCACCGCATCAACGGGCCGCTCGCGGCCGCCGCCTTCCGCCGCTACTTCGACCATCTCGATCTCGACGGCGACGGCGTCGATGAGATCGTGCTGCAGGGCTGGCAGTTCGGCGGCGACACCTTCCTCTCCGTGCTGGGCTGGCGCGAGGGCAAGTGGCAGGAGATCTATCGCACGCGCGCCAACTGGTGCCTCGACGAGCGCAGGGCCGAAGCGAACTAGCGAGGCCGCCTAGCCGCCGTACGACTGATACAGCTCCACCAGCCGCTCCACGCCCGTGATCACGTGCTCGCTCGGGGCCGCGTATGAGAGGCGCACCCAGTCCGGCGTGAAGAAGGCTGCGCCGGGGACGATCGCGACGTCGTGCTTCTCCAGTAGCGCCGCCGCGAACGCGGTGCCGTCGCCGCCCCTTTCCGTCGCGACGTTCGCGTACAGATAGAACGCGCCCTCGGGATAGACGAAGTTGAGCCCCGGTGCCACGCGCGCCGCCTTCACCACCGCATCGCGCCGCGCCTTGAACTGCGCGACCATGTGCGTGATCGCCTTCTCCGCCGCATCCACGTTCACGATCGCCTCGAGCGCCGCATGCTGCGACACCGCAGCGGCATTCGACGTCGTGTGCGACTGAAATGCGCCCATCGCCGCACTCACCGCGCGCGGCGCGATCGTCCACCCGATGCGCCACCCGGTCATCGCGTACGCCTTCGCGACGCCATCGATCACCACCAGGCGATCGCGGCGCGTGGAGAGATCGAGCACCGATGCCGCGGGACCATCGAACGAGATGCGGCGATAGATCTCGTCGCTCAGCACCCACCAGTCGCGCTCCTCGGCCAGCGCGAGGATCTCGCGCAGCTCGTCGGTGCTGTAGACCGCACCCGTCGGATTGCACGGCGAGTTGAGCATGATCCCCTTCGTCCGCGGCGTCGATGCGGCGTCGAGAAAGGCCGCCGTCGCCTTCAGACCGTTCGCGGGATCGCCGATTACCGACACCGGCTTCGCCTTGGAGAGCGCGACCATCTCGTAATAGCTCGTCCAGCTCGGCGTCGGGATCAGCACCTCGTCGCCCTCACCGAAGAGAGCGAAGCACGCGTTGAAGAGCGACTGCTTCGAGCCGTTCGACACGACCACTTCCTGCGCTACGATCTTGTCGTCGCCGCTCCAGCGCGCATTCGTCTGTGCGGCGATAGCCTCGCGAAGCGGAAGGATCCCCTCCGTCGCCGTGTACTTAGTCGCGCCGGAGTCGATCGCCTTCTGCCCCGCACGACGAATGAACTCCGGCGTGTCGAAATCGGGCTCGCCGGCGCCGAGGTCGATGACCTTCCTCCCTTGGGCCTTGAGGGCCCGTGCGCGCGCGGAAACGGCGATCGTGGCGGATTCCTTCAGAAATGCGACGTTCGCGGAGGGCGCAAACGCGCGCAGCGTCGTGGTTTCGGTCACGGCGTGGCTCTGGCGACTGGAGTGAGAGTGGTTGGTTTGGTATACTTTACCATGTCGGCGCGTTGCCGGCCATTGAAAATCGGGGGTTTGGGTGGAGCAAGACTTGGAAGAGCGGGAGCGACCTGCAGTCGCCCGCAATCAGAACGTATTGCATGTCCTGCCGCATGATGCGGCTGCTATTTCGCAGTTCATTGAGCCGGCGCTCGAGCGCCTGGATCCCGAGAACGCCGAAACCCAGCTGCTCATCCTCACCCCCGATTCCGAGACCGCGGTCCTGATCGCCGAGGCGGCGACACGCGCGCGAACCGGTACGCCGGCGCGAGTACTCCCCGTCACCGCATGGCGCCGCGCAGCCCGGCTCCAGCGTCTCCGCCCCGCGACCGTCGTCGCCGGCACTCCGTCCGACATCCTCGAGCTCATTCGCGCGTCCGCGATCAAGCTCGATACCGTCACCACGCTGGTGCTCGCCTGGGCCGACGTGATGAATGACGCCGCCGGTGAGCCGCTCGAAGCGGTCATGGCCGAAGTGCCGAAGGAAGCGGCACGCGTGATCGTCGCGTCGCACATGACGCCGGCCGTCGAGGCGCTCGCCGAGCGCTACGCGCGTCGCGCGCGCCGCAGCCAGCCGGTCGCCGTCGTCGAAGAGATCGCCGTCGATCTCCGTTACGTCGCGATCGCAGCGCAGGCGCGCGAGAGCGCCTTCCGTCGCCTGCTCGACGACACCGATCCGGAGCGCGCAGCGGTATTCGTTCGCTCGGACGAAGCGGCAAAGGAAGTCGCGGATGTACTCCGCGCGCTCGGCATCTCCGACGAGGAGCCGTCGATCGTCATCACGCGCGGTGAGCCGGTGGAGAATGTCGCGCTCATCGTGCTGTACGAGCAGCCGATGTCGGCGGAAGCGCTGCAGACGCTCGCGGATGGAGGCACTGCGGTGATCGCACTCGCCACGGCGCGCCAGATTCCGGCGCTGCGCGTGCTTGCGGGCGGCGGTCGCGTCACGCCGTTCGTGCTCTCGGGTCCGGGCGCGCGCGCGCGGTCGCGGGACGAGAAGGTGCGCGACGAGCTTCGCGCGGCGCTGGCGAATGGCGTCAACGCGCGCGAGCTGCTCGCGCTCGAGCCGCTGCTCGCCGAGTTCGATGGCGTCGAGATCGCAGCTGCCGCGCTTCGGATGCTCGAGCGAGAGCGCGAGAGTCTGAAGCCGGCGGAGAAGGCTCCAAAGACCGATCACATCCTCCCGCCTTCGGTTGAGCGCGCTGCTCCGACCGAGCGCGCCGAGCGCGCGGATCGTGAAGAGCGCCCGCGCAGTGATCGTGGCGAGCGCAGTGACCGCGGTGATCGTGGTGAGCGAGCGCCTCGCGGCGAGCGCCCCGATCGTGATCGAGGTGCGCGTCCGGAGCGAGGCTCGCGTGACAGCGCCCCGCGGAGCGGCGGCTTCTCGCGCGGCGCACCGTCGCGCACGCCCGAGTCGCGTGGTGCGATGAGCCGGCTGTTCGTGAACGCGGGCAAGGCCGACGGCATGACGCCGCGCGACCTCGTCGGCAGCATCGCGAACGAGTCGGGGATCAGCTCCGATCAGATCGGCAAGATCGAGCTGCGTGACACGCACTCCATCGTCGAGATCTCGACGCCGGTGGCGGAAGCGGTCGCGAACAAGATGAACGGGATCACGGTGCGTGGAAAACGGCTGACGATGCGCGTCGACAACGACGCGCCTTCCAGCCGCTCGGCACGCGGTGATCGCCCCGAGCGCAGTGATCGTGGAGATCGCGGCGAGCGGAGCTCGAGTCCGCGTTTCGAGCGCAGCGGCTCTTCGGATCGCGGCTCGCGTCCCGAGCGCAGCGGCTCGTCGGATCGCGGCACGCGCAGCTACGCGCCACGGTCGGATCGTGGTGCGCCGAGCTCGCGCGGAGAGCGACCGTCGTCAGGGCCTCGTCGTGACGCGCCGCGTCGCGATGGGCCGCCCCGGTCGCGCCGCCCCTCGTAAACGGCGATGGACCCGGTTTTCTTCGGGGCACGACGCGGATGGGTTGAAGTCGTCACCGGTGTCATGTTCAGCGGCAAGAGCGAAGAGCTCATCCGCCGCGTGCGCCGGTCGATCATCGCGAAGAAGAGCGTTCAGATCTTCAAGTCGCATCTCGATGATCGGTACGGCGGCGTCTTCTCCATCTCGAGCCACGATGGGCGCGTCGTCGAGGCGATTCCCGTCGACTCGTCGCTCCAGATTTCCCAGAACCTCCGCGACGACGCAGATGTCGTCGCGGTGGACGAGGCGCAGTTTCTCGACGCGGGGATCATCTCCCTCGTCGGGACGCTGGCGTCGCGCGGCGTGCGCGTGATCCTCGCGGGCACGGATACGGATTTTCGCGGCGAGCCATTCGGGCCGGTGCCGCAGCTCATGGCCGTCGCCGACCTCGTCGACAAGCTGCACGCCATTTGCGTTGTATGCGGTGGGCCGGCGAGTCGCAATCAACGGTTGATCGATGGGCGTCCCGCACGCTACGACTCACCGACGATCATGGTCGGCGGGCGAGAGTCGTACGAGGCGCGCTGCCGCCACTGCCACGAGTTGCCCCGTCGTGACGAGGATCAAGTTCCGTTGCTGTGATTTTTTCTATTGCGCGAGGGGACGTTTTCACCCTATTGTGACTCCATGCTACTGATCGGCCTCACAGGCAATATCGCCTCAGGAAAGTCCACCGTTGCGCAGATGTTCGCGGACCGCGGTGCAACGCTCATCGATGCCGATGAGCTCGCTCGAGACGCCGTTGCGGTTGGCAGCGACGGCCACCGCAAAATCGTGGAGCGCTGGGGCGATGATATCCTCAAAGCCGATGGCGGACTCGACCGTGTGGCGCTCCGCCAGATCGTCTTCCAGGAGCCCACCGAGCTCGAGGCGCTCAACTCGATCGTTCACCCGGAAGTCTCCCGCCTTCGTGACGACCTCATCAACGAAGCGCGCGAACGCGGCGACGAGACCGTCGTGTGCGACATCCCGCTCCTCTTCGAGCGCAATCTCGTCAACGACTTCGACCGCATCGTCCTCGTCGACGCGCCACGCCCGCTTCGCCTCGAGCGCTTGACGCGAGAGCGCGCCCTCGGCCAGACCGAGGCGATGAACATGATCGCGTCGCAGATGCCGGCCGAGCTCAAGCGCGCGCGCGCGGACTACATCATCGAGAACGAGGGGAGCATCGAAGCCCTGGAGAAACGCGTCGACGAAGTGTGGCGCGCGCTGCACGCCACGAGCTGATCGCGCCGTGAGCACGGTCCCGGACGAGCTCCTGTACTCGGAGGAGCATCTCTGGGTGGAGTGGACGGACGACGTCGTCACGGTCGGACTCACCGACTACGCGCAAAAAGAGATGGGCGACACCGTCTTCGTCGAGCTTCCCTCGCTCGACGAAAAGTTCGCGCGACTCGACGTCTTCGGGACCATCGAGGCCGTGAAGGCCGTTTCGGAGCTCTTTTCCCCCATCGGCGGTGTCGTGCTGGCGACCAATCCGCGCCTGGCGAAGGAGCCCGAGCTCCTGAACACCGATCCGTATGGCGAGGGATGGCTGATCCGTCTCCGCCCCTCGTCCCTCGCCGAGCGCGATGAGCTGCTCGGCTCCGCCGAGTATCGCGAGCACACCGGCGACTAACCGCTGGTGTGGCAAGCACGTAGCGGCCCCCGCGAATGAATCGTCCGCCGCCGTGAGTCGTCTTTGCAGAGGGGAAATCCCTCTGCGCTGACGTGCCCTACTTTCCAGACAACCACATGCGACTCTCCCGCCGCGTCCCCGCGCTTTGCGCGCTCGCCCTCAGCGCCTGCAGCCACGATGGAACGTCATCCGGCGCGAAGCATCCAACGACGCTCGTGTTCACGCAGCCATCCGACGCGGACAACCTCGTGCCTGCGCTGTCGACGAGCGAGATCGCCGCGCAGGTGGACGCGATGCTCTTCGAGAAGCTCGCGGAGATCAACGACTCGATGAACGTGATCGGCGATGCGGGCGCGCGCCCCTCGCTCGCCGATTCGTGGACGTGGGCTCCCGACTCACTGTCGATTGCCTTCCATCTGGATCCCAAGGCGCACTGGAGCGATGGCGTGCCGGTACGCGCGCCGGATGTCCTCTACAGTTTCCGCGTCAACAAGTCGAAGGTCGTCGGGTCCTCGCTGATTCCGTTGCTCGCCGATGTCGACTCGGTCACCGCGCGCGACAGCGTGACGCCGGTCATCTGGTTTCGTGCGCGCTCGCTCGAACAGTTCTATAACGCGGCGACACAGGTACGTGTCCTTCCCGCGCATTTAATGGCGAGCACCGCCGACTCCGCGCTTCAGAGCACGCCGTACGGCCGTAATCCCGTCGGCAGCGGGCCGTACAAGTTCGTTCGCTGGGTGAGCGGCAGCACGATCGAGCTCGTTGCAGACAGCACCTTCCATCGCGGACGGCCGAAGATCGATCGCCTGATCTGGAGCATCACGACGAATGCCGATGCCGCGATGCTGCGGCTCCTCTCCGGTGAGGCGAATTTTTTGGACAAGCTTCGGAAGCAGGACGTGGATCAGGTCGCGAAGCACCCCGAGCTCAAGATCGTCGGCTATCCATCGATGCTCGCGTACTACGTGCTCTTCAACGAGCGCGGACGCAAAGGCGTCGGCCAGCATCCGATCTTCGCGGATCGCGAGGTGCGGCGCGCGCTCTCCATGGCCGTCGATCGACGTGGAGCGGTGACGACCGTGTACGATGCGAAGACGCCACTGCTCCTCGGGCCCTACACGTCCAACCTCGCGTCATTCGACCCCAACATGATCCAGCTTCCGTATTCCCCGGACAGCGCGATCAAGCTGCTGGAGAGTCGCGGTTGGGTTCTGGGAAAGGACGGTGTCCGTCACAAGGGCGGCGCGTCGCTCGAGTTTCCGATGCTCGTACCGGGAAGCAGCTCGCAGCGGCAGCAGATGGCGGTGATGCTGCAGGACATGTTCAAGCGGGTGGGCGCGCGCATGACCATCGAGCACGTCGACTTCCCAACGCAGCAGGCACGGAAGACGGCTCACGACTACGACGCCGCCTTCGACGGGATGTCGCTGGATCCGACGCCGTCCGGCATTCGGCAGGAATGGAGCTCCACGGCGGCGAAGGCCGAAGGACAGAGCAACACGGGCCACTACATGAACCCCGCTTTCGACGCCACCATCGACTCCGCCGTCGCGACGATGGATTCGAAGGCGGCGATCGCGCTGTACCATCGTGCCTACGCGATCATCGCCAACGACGCGCCGGGAATCTGGCTCTACGAGGCGCCTGCGCTGGCAGGAATGAGCGTGATCGTGCATCCTGCTGCCATGCGCGGTGACATGTGGTGGGTGAATCTCGCCCAGTGGACGATCAGCGACGACGCGACCAAGAGCGGCACCGTCGCCGTCGCAGCGGGCGCCCACTAAGCGATGAGGCGGCTGCTCGCGCGCCGCCTCCTGCAGGGGCTCGCCGTCGTCTGGCTCGTCGGCACGCTCACTTTCACGCTGCTGCATCTCGCGCCCGGCGACGCATTCTCGTACCACGACCGGCACATTCCCGCCGATGTGATCGAGCGCTGGCGTCACATCTACTGCCTCGACCGCCCGCTCGTAGCGCAATACGGCTGCTACCTTCGATCGATGGCCAGCGGCAACCTCGGCTACTCGATCTCGCAGCAGCGCCCCGTGCTCGACATTCTCATCGATTACGTTCCGCGCACGATCGAGCTGATGTTCTTCTCGCTGCTCTTGAGCTTCGTCGCAGGCATCGGGCTCGGGGTGCTCGAGGCGCGCCACCGCGGCGGGTTCCCGGACTGGGGAAGTCGCGCGATCGCGCTCTTCTTCTATTCGATGCCCGACTTCTGGCTCGCGCTGATGCTCGTGCTCCTCTTCGCCTACTGGGTTCCGATCCTTCCGATCAGCGGGATGGAGGATGTGATCAACGGTCCGTCCTTCAGCGGTTGGCAGCGCTTGGTCGACCACGCACGACACCTCGTGCTTCCCGTCATCTCGCTCGTGTTGTTGACGTGCGCAGCCATCGCCCGCTTCCAGCGTGCGGCGATGCTCGACGTGATGCGAATGGAGTTCGTCGTCACCGCGCGCGCGAAGGGTGTGTCCGAGAATGTGATCTCGAGGCATCATGTGCTGCGCAACGCGCTCCTTCCGATCATCACGGTTGCGGGGCTCACGCTCCCTTCCCTGCTCGGTGGCGCGGTGCTCGTCGAGCTCGTGTTCTCGTGGCCGGGAATGGGATACATCACCGCGGCAGCGATCGGCAATCGCGACTATGCGCTCGTGATGGCGTCGGTGCTGGTGTCGAGCGTGCTCGTGGTGCTCGGGAACGTCGCCGCGGATTTGCTCTATGCGCTCGCGGATCCGCGCGTGCGCGCCGCGTAGGTGCTCGCACTTCGCTGGCTGAGCGCTCTGGCGCTGATCGTCGTACTCTCGCTGCTCTTTTGGCGCTACGCCCATCCAGCTTCGATCGCCACAGCGAGCCGCCGCCGCGCTGCCGCCGCGCGCTACGCTACACATCCATCGGCCGTCATCGCGCTCCTGGCGCTCCTCGCGTTGTACGTGATCGCAGCGCTCGCCCCCTGGCTGGCGACGCACGATCCAATCGCGCTTCTGCCGCAGTCGTTCGTGAATCATCCACCGTCGCGCGAGCTGCTCTTCGGCACCGACTACGTCGGCCGCGATGTCTTCAGCCGCGTGCTCTTCGGCACGCGCCTGTCGCTCTCGATCGCGCTGCTCGCAACCGTGCTCTCCGTCCTCCTCGGCACCGCGTACGGTCTGATCGCGGGATTCGTCGGCGGTGCGCTCGACACCGCCATGATGCGCCTCGTCGACGCCTTTCTCGCGATTCCCCGCATTGTGCTGCTCATTGCGATCGGCGCGCTGTGGGCGCCACTCGGCGTCACCTCGCTCGTGCTCATCCTCGGGCTCACGGCCTGGTTCGGTACGAGCAGGCTCGTACGCGCCGAGGTGCTCTCGCTGCGCGAGCGAGACATGGTGGCCGCCGCGCGCGCGCTCGGCGCCCGGGACCTCGCGATCGTACGGCGCCACGTGCTCCCCAACGTGCTGACGCCCGTGATCGTCTCCGCGACCCTCGGCGTGGCCGGCGTGATCATCAACGAGGCCACGCTCTCCTTTCTCGGTATCGGCATCTCCGATCCCGCGCCGAGCCTCGGCAACATCATCCGCGACGGATCTCCGTTCATCGCCACAGCGTGGTGGGCGGCGCTCTTCCCCGGACTCGCGCTGGTGATCACCGCGATGGCGTACAATCTCGCGGGCGACGGCTTGCGCGATGCGATGGACCCGCGTCAGGTTGACCGGTGATGACCGAGCCGCTCCTCTCCGTGCAGGACCTCCGCACCTACTTCCGCACGAGCGCGGGCGTCGCACGCGCGGTGGACGGAGTCTCCTTCGAGATCGCGCCGAACGAGTCCGTCGGCGTGGTCGGCGAATCGGGGTGCGGAAAATCGGTTACCTCGCTCTCGCTGCTCAGGCTCATCCAGCGGCCGGGGAGCATCGAGCCGGGCTCGAAGATCGCCTTCGAGGGCACGGACCTCCTCGCTCTCGATGACGAGGCGATGCGGAAGATTCGCGGAAACCGCATTGCGATGATCTTCCAGGAGCCGATGACCGCGCTCAACCCGGTGTTCACGGTTGGTGCGCAATTGGCCGAGGTGCCGCGCGTGCACTCGAGCATCGGCAAGCGCGATGCGTGGGCGCGCGCGGTGGAGATGCTGGGCACCGTCGGCATCCCTGATCCGGCGGAGCGCGCGAAGTCGTACCCGCATCAGCTCTCGGGCGGGATGCGCCAGCGCGTGATGATCGGGATGGCGCTCATGCTCTCGCCGTCGCTGCTCATCGCCGACGAGCCCACCACCGCGCTCGACGTCACGATCCAGGCGCAGATCCTCGAGCTGCTCGCCGACCTGCGCGCCCGCACGGCGATGTCGGTGCTGCTGATCACGCACGATCTCGGTGTCGTCGCCGAGTCGACATCGCGCGTGATCGTGATGTACGCGGGCGAGATCGTCGAGCAGGCCGATGTCCGCGAGCTGTTCGCGAAACCGCACCATCCGTATACCGAAGGGCTGATGGCGGCAATGCCGCGCGCGGGAACGAAGCGTGAGCGGCTCACGGTGATCCCTGGCGCGGTCCCCTCGCCCTACGACTGGCCCGCGGGATGCCGCTTTCACGCGCGCTGCCCCTATGCATGGGAACGTTGCGAGCGTGAGCATCCGCCGCTCTACCAGATCGGCGCGGGGCACGTCTCACGCTGCCATCTCGCAGTCGAGCCCGAGCGCCGCAACACGCCGCACGTGCCGCTCGCCGCGCAGATCGGAGCGCGCGCGTGATGGACGAGATGCGCGCGAGCGGCGCGCCGCTCCTCTCGGTGAAGGAGCTCACCAAGCACTTCCCGATCACGGGCGGTGTGATGCGCCGCGTGACGGGCGCGGTGCGCGCCGTCGACGGCATCTCGTTCGACGTCGCGGCCGGTGAGACGCTCGGACTCGTGGGCGAGTCCGGATGCGGAAAAACCACCGCGGGGCGCGCGATTCTCCGCCTCATCGAGCCGACCTCGGGCGAGATCAACTTCGACGGCATGGATGTGCGCGCGCTCGCGAAGGAGCCGCTCCGGAAGCTTCGCCGCCAGATGCAGATCGTGTTTCAGGATCCGTTCAGCTCCCTCAATCCGCGCATGACCGTGGGCGCATCGGTGCGCGAGGGGCTCACGATCCACAGGCTCGCAGAGGGAAGCGCGGCGGATGCGCGCGTGCGCCAGCTGCTCGAGGAGGTCGGGCTGCGCGCCGAGCATGCGACGCGCTACCCGCACGAGTTCTCGGGCGGGCAGCGGCAGCGCGTCGGGATCGCGCGTGCGCTCGCGGTCGAGCCGAAGTTCATCGTGTGCGATGAGCCGGTATCCGCGCTCGACGTCTCGGTGCAGGCGCAGGTGATCAACCTGCTGCAGGATCTGCAGAAGTCGCACGGGCTCGCCTATCTCTTCATTGCGCACGATCTGTCGGTGGTCGAGCACATCGCCGACCGCGTCGCCGTCATGTACCTCGGCCACATCGTCGAGCTCGCGAAGGCCGACGACCTGTATGCGCTCCCGCTCATGCCGTACACGCAGGCGCTGCTCTCGGCGATCCCGGTGCCCGACCCCGAGGCGAAGCGCGAGCGGATCGTGCTGCGCGGCGACGTTCCCTCCCCCGCGAATCCGCCGTCTGGATGCCCGTTCCACCCGCGATGCCAGCATCCGCAAAAAGATGCGGCCTGCGCGGTAATCGTACCGCCGCTCGAGCTCAAGGAACCGGATCACTGGGCCGCATGTATCAAGCAGCTGCCGACGCGAATCACGTGGCCCGAGCAGCAGGCCGCCGGTGCGACGAAGCCGCCCGAGCGCATGGTGCCCGTTCGCGCGATCGCGTAACGCGCTCCATCCTTCTCCAGCCTTAGCGCAGGAGCATCGTGTCTTCCGCAGTCGACATTCTTTCAACCAGCGCCGATCGCCCGCCCGCGCTCGACGACACGGTGCTCTTCGGCCATCCGCGCGGACTCGGCCTGCTCTTCATCACCGAGATGTGGGAGCGCTTTTCATTCTATGGAATGCGGGCGATCCTCATTTTGTATCTGACGCAGGCGCTCCACTGGAACACGGCGCGCGCGGCAAATCTGTACGGCACGTACATGATGCTCGTCTTATTGACTCCTCTCATCGGCGGCTACCTCGCGGACCGCATCATTGGCACGAGGCGGTCGCTCGTGATCGGGGGACTCATCATCGCGGCTGGGCACTTCTGCCTGGCATTCTCCTCGATGACGATGTTCTACACGGGACTCGCGCTCATCATCATCGGCACGGGCTTCTTCAAGCCGAACGTCTCGACGATGGTCGGCCAGATCTACGCCGACGGTGATTCCCGACGCGACGCAGGATTCACGATCTTCTACGTGGGCATCAACGTCGGCGCCTTCCTGGGAGGCCTCATCTGCGGCTATCTCGCGGATACCACGCGCTTCGGCGATAGCGGCTGGCACTGGGGCTTCGCTGCGGCCGGCGTCGGCATGCTGCTCGGCCTGTTCGTCTATGTGCTCTTTCGGGACAAGTACCTTCCCGGCATCGGCGTTCGCGCGGCGAAGCAGCTTCCCGATGTCGGCGCGCCGATCGCCGCCAAGGACAGCAATGTCGCGCTCCACGCGCTCATTGGCGCGACGACCGGCGGCGCGATCAGCCTCCTCCTCGGCGGTGTGGATCTCCTCGGCGCCTTCGTCGGCGTGACGATCGGCGCGTCGCTCGCGGTGACGATCCTCGGCTCGTACGGCGAGGAGCGGAAGCGCGTGTTGGCGATCTTCCTCGTCGGCTTCTTCGTCGTGCTGTTCTGGGCATGCTACGAGCAGGCGGGAAGCTCGATGAATCTGTTCGCCGCAAACAACACCAATCTGCAGGTGGGATCGTTCCACATTCCATCCGCGTGGTCGCAGAACGTGAACCCTGCGGTGATCATTATCTTCGCGCCACTGTTCGCGTGGATCTGGACGAAGCTCGCGAAGATCGGCCGCGAGCCGTCGACGGCCCTGAAGATGGCGATCGGTCTCGCGCTCCTCGGACTCGGCTTCGTCCTCATGGTGGTCGGCGGCAAGCGCGCGGACAATGGAGTGCTCGTGAGCCCGCTTTGGCTGGTCGCGGCCTTCACCTTTCACACGTGGGGCGAGCTCTGTCTCTCGCCGGTCGGGCTGTCGTACGTGACGAAGGTCGCGCCGATGCGCTTCGCGTCGCTCCTCATGGGCGTGTGGTTCCTCGCCCAAAGCGTGGCGGAAAAGATCGCGGGGACGATCGCCGAGCTTACGCCGACGCCTGGCACGCCGCCTCCGCTGCCGCGCGGCGGACTTCTGGGCATGCTCCAGCATACCGCACTCACGCTCCAAGGCTTCTACTCGATCTTCCTCGTCGCCGCGCTGTCCGCTGCTCTGCTGATGATCTTCTTCGTCCCGACGCTCAAGCGCCTGACATCGACGGTGAGCACCTAGCGGCCGATCACGGCCAGTTGAACACCGAGTTCGGGGTCACCAGCTCGCGGCCTGAGCGCACGTCGCGCGGCTCCCGGTAGCCGAAGCGGTTCGAGTTCGTGAAGCTGACGCGGAATTGCCAGCGTGCGCGAAGATCGGGCGACAGCGCGCGCGCGATGTCGAGGCGATAGGTCACCTTCGATCCCGGCGGCACCGCGACGAGCACGCCGAGCCCCGCGCCGTATTTGAGCGGAGTCGTGTCGCCGTAGCCGAGTGGAGCGTCGCCTTTCCACACGCGGCCGGCGTCGGCGAAAACGGCCATCCCGATGTCCGCTTGATCGCGCAGCCTTCCGAGATACCAGCGATCCTCGAGCCTGCTCACGAAGCGGATGTTGCCGGCGTCGGGCGACGAGTGATATCCGCGCACGCCGCCGTCGAGCTCACCGAGTGGCAGCTGCACCGGCACGCGCTGATTCCAGATCCCCGCCCAGTCGATGCTGGCGACGAGCGTGTGCGATCCCATGAGACGCTGATACATCGAGAGATGCGCGCTTCCGATGACGCCGTCCCATTTGTCCTCTGTGTAACTGTTCCGCCCTTCCATCGTCGCCTGCAGATATGCGAAGGTGCGCTTGTTCCCCGCACCCGCGTAGATGTTCGAGGAGAGGAAGATATCGTCGTCCGTCGATCCCAGCGCCTCGAGACTGCGGCCGAGCAGAGCGCCGAACTGGAAGCCGGCGGACATGTCCTGCGCGGCGGTGAGCGCATCGAAGCGCTCGACGCGAACGAAGTCGATGCTGCGGATGCCCCACAGAAGATTGAGGCGCGCATTCTTGTGGCGATTGAGACGCTGCATCAGCGAATCGTACGGCACCCCCGGCGTGAGCTCGGGTGGAAGTGCCGGCGTATTGTCCTCACTCGAGATGCTCATACCGAAGAGGCTGAGCCGCCCCGGCTGTCCGAGCCTTACGACGCCGCCGATATCCGCGAACTTGCGCGAGAAGTCTATTACCGCCGACGTGTCGTTCGTGCGGCGGAATGAATAGATATCCTGGTGATCGAGGATCACGCCGCGCCACGCGAAGCGCTGCTCATCCGTCAGAAAGCGATGCTCGGCCCCCACCAGCCAGTTGCTGATTCCCGCGTCGCCCCGGAGCGCCTGCAGATCGAGGTGCCACGGCTTGCCGAGAAACTGGTAGTCGGTATAGCTAGCGCCCCAGTAGTCGCGATATTTGCCGTGTGCCCAGTGCGCCGATACGTACTTCGCATCGCCCTTGAAATTTCCTTCGCCGAGCGTGACTGACGCGAGATAGGGACTCGTCGGCGACGTGCCGCCGTTGAGGATGGTCGTCAGCTCGTCCGTCGTCTGCGCGACGATGATCACGCCGCCGTTGCCATCGTCGTACGCGTTCACCGATGCGCTCGCGATGAATGGCTGCGCGCGCAGCAGGCGCTCCGATTCGCTGCGACGCCTGTCGTCGCAAGGCTGCCCGGTCTCGACGAGCAGAAACCGTCGCACGACGCCGGGCTTCGTGTTGGTGTGGAGCGAGCTGATGATGCCGATCGGCGACTCCCACCACTTTCCATGGCGCGGATAGTAGGGCGGTCGCGTCTGCACCTGGATGTCGCTGATGATCTGCCCGTCGCACTTCACCGCATTCCCCGCCTGCGCGCGAGCGTGCGAGGAGAGCACCATCGTCAGGGCGAGCGCCGTGGGCGCGATGGCGATCCGCTTCGCGAGGGGCGAACGTGCAGCAGCAATGCGCACTAGTATGGAGCGGCTACTTGCCCATCCGACGCTTCAAATCCGCCAGGCGGGCTTCCGCATCCGCGTCGCGCGCGGAACGGTCCGCGGTGCGGCGAAGCGCATCGAGCTCGAAAGCGCTCGCGCTCTCCGATTCGAGTGGATCCTCCAGGTCGCTCACCGCAGGCGCCGACGCGTCGACGCCTGCGGTGAGCTGCTTGAGTTGCGCGGTCATCTCGGCCGTCTCGCGCTCCGCCAGCGCGACCTCCTGCTCGAGCGCCGCGTGCTTGCGCTCGAGCACCGCGATGCGCTCCGAATGCTTGCGCTCGTATTCCGTGGCGAGCTTGACCGTCTCGGCGTCGTTGATTCCTGCCGCCAGCTGACCACGCCGGCGAACGGTCGCGAGCTCGGAGCGCTCCCGTTCGAGTTGCGCGCCCGCGCCATCGCGAGCGGCGCGACTTTGCGAGAGTCCGACTTTCGCATCGACGAGCGCTTCGCGCATGAGGCGCGCACGCGCGCGCGACGATTGATCGTTCAGCATGACGGGAATTTACCCTCGGCCGACGGGCCCGTACGACTCACTTCCACGAGCTGATTTTCGCGCCGCTGCATCGCTTACGTTAGGGAGCCGCTAGGGGGAGGCGCAAGCACGGCGAGCAACCGCGCGCTAGGCAACCCAGCGCCACGACGCTTCCGCGCGAACCTGGCGCATCAGGCGCTCCGGCGAGTTCCCGTGCGGGAACATCAGCGTGTCGCTCACCTCGTTGAGCGCGAGTCGGAGCGCCGCGAAGCGGTTGGCGGCAACGCGCAGCAGCGCGTCGAGCCCGTGCTCCTGCGCCAGGCGATGCTCCGCCGCGAGCGCAAAGCCGCGCTTCCCCATCTCCTCGTAGTAGTCGATATCGGGGCCGCCGCGTCGCCAGCGCTTGTGCTCGATGCGGTCCGGAAACATCCCGCACGTCCACAGCGCATAGTTCCCGAGATGCTGCCGCACGAGGAAGCTCCGCCGCGCATCCGGTGTGTCGACCTCGCCCATCAGCTCCGCGAGCGTGTCGTACGTCTGATCGTCGCTCTCCGCGATCCGCTCGGCGCGCCCGCGCGCACCGAAGTGCAGCAGGATCGCCGACACGTAGTCCGCAAGCGCGCGATCCTCCTCGCCCACGCGGCGTAGCGCCCGCCGCACGACGACGTACCAGAAGAGGCGCACGGAGACCTGCATGCCGATGCGCGAATCGATGATCGCGGGGAGGAGCCGCGGGTCGTCGAGAAGCGAGTCGATCCCCTCTTCGCGCAGCCGTACCTCGGCCGCATCCTGCTCGCGCGATTCACCGTGCGCGAGCAGGCGAATGGCCAGCTGTGCATCGTCTCTCGTGAGAGACGCCCGTACGTTGCCGAGCAGCATGCGTTCCCTCCGTATAAGAAGGCAATACACCGCGGTGGCACTCGTGATTCGTCCCTCTAATGGGTGACGACTCGACGTGCGTGGCGTTACTGGTCGATCGGCTAGCGTAGCAGTGTGGCGGGGAGAGGCCGCGTGGGCGAGTTCGCCAGCGACGTCCCAATGTGCATGATCAGGGTCGCCACGCGCGAAAGCTTGTCGTAGTCGATCTTCTCCGGCGAGTCGGTGACCTTGTGGTAGTCGGCGTGCAGCCCCGTTGTGAAGAACACGATCGGAACCCCGTGCTTCGCGTAGTTGTAGTGATCGCTCCGATAGTACAGCTGCTCCGGATGCGAGGGCGCATCCCAGTCGCGATTGATCAGAAACGGCCGCGCCGATGCGTTGTTCACCGAATCCACGACATCGCCGAGTACGCGGCTCTGTCCATTCGGCGCCGAGCGGGGCCCGATGAGATAGAGTGAGTCCGGATCGTTTCGTCCGATCATGTCCGCGTTGAGCTGCGCGACGATCGAGTCGAGGATCACCGTCGGATGCGACGTGAACCATTCCGAGCCGAAGAGCCCGAGCTCTTCGCCGGTGTGCCATACGAAGAGCAGCGAGCGTTTCGTTCGTGGCGCCTTCTGCGCGCGCTTCGCGATCTCGATGAGAGAGACCGTACCCGATCCGTCGTCGTCGGCGCCATTCGCGATCGAGTCGCCGTGCTCTGGCGTCTGTATGCCGATGTGATCGAGGTGTGCACCGAAGGCAACGTATGTGTGCTTCAGTACGGAGTCAGATCCCGGGATCACAGCGACGACGTTGAACGCCGGCACGACGTTCTGAACGAGGTCGACCTTGGCCGAGAACGACTTTCCGTCGAGCGAGTGTGACTTGTTGTCGCGTGGCCAGCCGGCAGGGAGCAGCGGACCCGCATCCTTCGCGGTTCCGAAGATCACCATCGGCAGCTCGCGCGGTCCTTCGAGCGTCGGCTGCAGGCGGAGCGATGAGTCGCTGAGTCCAGCGGCGAGTGCGGGGAGCTCGCCGGCCTGCCGCCCCGTGAACAGCACGACGATCGCGGCCGGCCGCTGCTGCATGATCGCGCCGAGGCGGTCGCCGAGCGAGCGCGGATCGCGAAGCGACGCGCGCCGTGCGGAGTCGAGCCCCGGCGGCGCATCGTTGACGAAGACCACGACCTTGTCCGTGATGACGAGCCCCGCGAGATCGTTGCGCCCGTACCCCGGAGCAGAGATGCCGTATCCTGCGAACACGAGATCGCCGCTCGCCTCGAGCACCGGAAGCGGCAGCCCTTCCCCGAGCGAGGGCACCGGGATGAGATGCGAGCCGATGGGAAGCGTCGCGTGCGTCGCCGTCGATGTGACGGTGAAGCGCGCCGAGCGAACGAAGGTGCGCGAGAGCGGGACCCGCTGCAGATATCCGCCGCTGTCGCCCGCGGGCGCGATCCCCGCGGCCTTGAGCTGCGCCGCGATGAAGCGCGCGGCCCGCACGCCATTCGCCGTCTCCGCGCTGCGCCCGCGCATGGAGTCATCCGCGAATGCGTAGAGATCGCGCTTGAGATCCTCCGCCATCGTCGGCGTGGACGCGGCCTGCGGCGCGGGATGGGTCTCGGTGTGTGGTGGCGATGCACAGCTCGAGGCCACGGCGAGCAGCAGCACCGCGCTGCGACGCATGATTCGACTCCAACGCTGAAGGAAGGTGCCGCCACGGGGGCGGCAACGTGCGTACAGGCTAACGACGCGCCGCGGCCGCGGCAACGTTGACCGTTCCATTCGGACACTAGCAGGGCCATCTTCCGTGACTGTGCGTTCCACTCGGAACCACGCCCCCGAAATGGGTATCATTCAGAACCATGCTGTACATCTGCATTCCCGCATTCGATGAGGCGCCGACGGTCGGGCTCCTCCTCTGGCGCATCCGAACCGTGTTTGAGGCGCACCCTCGCGAGTACGAGATCATCGCGCTCGACGATGGCAGCACCGACGGCACCTTCGAAACGCTGAAGCGGTACGAGAAGGTGCTTCCGCTCACTGTGCTGCGGAACGAGACGCGGGGCGGCTACGGCGCCGCGCTCGATACGCTCGCGCGCGCGGCCGCGAAGCAGACGCGCTATCCACGGCGCGATGCGATGATCGTGATGCAGGGCGATCTCACCGATCGCCCGGAAGACTTGCCGGAGCTCGCCAAGCGCTTCGACGGTGGCGTCGACTGCGTCGTTGCCGAGGCAGGTCCCTCGGCCGCATCGGTGCCGAAGGAGATCCGGCGGCTTCGCCGTATCGCACCCTGGCTCATGCGCCGCTACGTCAAGGTCGATGGCGTCACCGATCCGCTCGGCACACTGCGCCTGTATCGCATCGCGGTCATCCGCGACGTGATCAAGCAGGCCGGCGATTCGCCGATCGTGCAGAGTGTCGGATGGGCCGCGAACGTCGAGCTGCTCGTGAAGGCGGCGAAGTTCTGTCGACGGCTCGAGACGGTCCCGCTCGAGCCGCGCTACGACCTCCGTCCGCGCGAGACGCGCGTGCGCTGGTTCCCCGATGCGCTCGCGCTCTACCGCTTCGGCATCGCCCATCGCGCGCTGCGAGCTCCGGCGCCTACGTGATCATCCCCGCGCGGATCCTCCGCGCAGTCGGGATCATCGCAGTGCTCTCGATCGCTCCGGCCACGGCGCTTGCGCAGCAGGAGAGCGCGGCATCGCCGATAACGGAGAAGGCGCCGTCACCATCGGTACCGCACCCGTATGGAATCGGCGAGAAGCTCGTCTATGATCTCGCCGTCGGCGGCGCGAAGGTGGGCACGGGGACGATGTCGATCGTCGACCTGGTCTCCATCGATGGCCACAACACCTTCCATTCCGTTTTCGACATCAAGGGCGGCTTCCTCTTCTTCAAGGTGAACGATCGCCTCGAGAGTTGGTTCGAGCCCGAGACGGCGACGTCGCACCGATTCTATCAGCTGCTCAACGAAGGGAACTACCACAAGGAACGCTACTTCGAGATCTACCCCGACAGCGCGAAGCTCCATCAGCGCGGCTTCGAGCAGAAGGAGAGCGTGCATGAGCCGCTCGACGATGCATCGTTCTTCTACTTCGTGCGCACCGTTCCGCTCGTCATCGGCGAGACGTATACCTACGCGCGCTACTTTCGGCCGGACAAGAATCCGGTCATCGTGAAGGTGCTGCGCCGCGAGAAGGTCAGGGTGGATGCGGGGACGTTCAATACGATCGTCCTGCAACCCGTCATCAAGTCGGGCGGGCTCTTCGCGGAGGGCGGTGAGGCACTGATCTGGGTGACGGACGACGATCGTCGTATCATGGTGCAGCTCAGAGCGAAGATGCCGGTGCTGCGTTCCCTCGACCTCTTTCTCAAATCGTACACTCCACCAACGATCCCTCCGGGCTGAACAGGCCCGAAGCAGACCTCTCGGCCGTGCGCACCGTTCCGATCGGACGACGCCCGAACAAGGTGCGCGCCGAGGAGTTCGCGTCCCCGCCCGCAGACGATCGCTCGTTCGCCGCTTTCCTCAGCGCGCTCCCCGATGTGCTGGCCGCGCGGGTTTTTCTCGCGCTCTCGCGCGACATCGCGAGTGCGGCGGGCGAGCGCGGAGTCGTCGTGATGGTCGGGGGACACGTAGTGAAGACGGGACTCGCGCCGATCCTCATCGACTTCATGCGCCGCGGCATCATCACTCACCTCGCGATGAACGGCGCCGCAGCGATCCACGACTACGAGACCACGCGCTGGGGCGGTACGAGCGAGGACGTACAGGCGGGACTTCGTGAAGGAACCTTCGGGATGGCGGAGGAGACCGGGCGCGAGATGAACGAGGCGTTTATCCACGGACAGACGGAGAAGTGGGGAATGGGCGAGTCGCTCGCGCGCGCGCTCGACGGAAAGGAGCTCGCGCATCCGGAGCTTTCACTGCTGAAGCGCGCAGATGATTTGGGGGTGCCGCTCACGGTGCACGCGGCAATCGGCGCGGAGATCATTCATCAGCATCCGGCGGCGAGCGGCGCGGCGATCGGCGACACGAGCCACCGCGACTTCCGTCGCTTCGCCGCGTCGCTGCCGTCGCTGCACGACGGAGGCGTCGTGCTCAACCTCGGAAGCGCCGTGATTCTTCCCGAGGTGTTCCTCAAGGCGCTGACCATCGCGCGCAATCTCAACGATGGAAAGCCGACCGGCTTCACCGCCGCCGATCTCGACATGATTCGCCACTACCGGCCGCACATGAATGTCGTGCAGCGTCCCACCGCGGAGGGCGGAAAAGGCTACGAGATCACGGGGCACCACGAGCTCATGGTGCCGCTCCTGGCGTGGAGCGTGCTCTCGATGATCGATGCGCGGAGAAGTGAGTAGCCGGGACTGCTCGAATGACACCGGCACTGCTGAGCAGCGACGGAACGGATGGAAAACGCGCGCGTCAGCCGAGGCTGCGCGCGCGCTTTTATTCGATCGGCTACGACTATCGCGTCGTGCTTACGCCCCCGACCACTTCTGACGGATGCGGCGCGCGGTGTCGGGGCTCAGTATTCGTATCACGAAATACACGGCCAGTCCGATCAACGCGATCTTGAGGGCGAGAAAGAGCAGCCCGAAGAGCACGACGAAGAGAAAGCCGAAGATCCCGAAGATGAACTTCAGGGCGATGAGCCCCAGAATGGCCATGAGGCCGACTGCGAAAACGGTGCGTAGCATGACCCTGTTCTCCCCTTCGAGGCTGTTGCCCTTCAACGCTGCTTACTATACGACCTGCCGCCGCGGGAGGTTTCAGCCACGCCGCCCGCAGTGGGCCTCGCCGTGAGAACGACGGACGTCGTCGTCCTCGGCGCCGGCCTGATCGGCCTCGCGGTGGCCGCCGAGGCCGCAGCGCGAGGCGCTTCGGTGCTGCTGGTGGGCGAGACACGCTTCGGCGAAGCGTCGCCAGCAGGCGCCGGCATGCTGGCCCCCGGCGCCGAGAGCGACGAGCTCGAGACCGACGTGGTGCGTCGCTTCGCGGTGGCCGGACGCGACCTCTACCCGTCATTTCTGCGCGCGCTCCATGATGAGACAGGCATTGCCGTTCCTTTCGACCGGAACGGGATTCTCGAGCTCTTCGCCGACGGCGAGCCGGAGCACCGTCCGGAAGGCAGTGAATGGATCGATGCGCGCGCATTACGCGCGCTGGAACCGAATCTCGCGGAGTACTCGGGCGCTGTCATGCATCCGAACGATGGGTCGGTCGACAATGTCGTGCTCCTCGCCGCGATGCAACGACGCATTGAGCTCCGGCGCTCGATCACCCGCGTCGGTGCCGGCGTTCGATCGGTGAATGCCACCACCGTCCGGCCCAGGGTGATCCTCGAAGATGGAGACGTGCTCGAGGGAGGCGCACTCGTCGTCGCCACCGGCGCCTGGGCCGCACAGCTCGAGGGGCTTCCCCGCCGGCTCCCGGTGCGCCCGGTGCGCGGACAGCTGCTCATGCTCGAGGGCGCCCTCGCCCACCACGTCATCTACGGCGGCGGCGGCTACCTCGTTCCTCGGCGATCTCCCGATGCTCCCCACTCATTCGAGCGCACGATCATCGGCGCGACAATGGAGGAGGTCGGATTCGATAGCCACACCACGCCGGAAGGTCTCGCCCATCTCCGCAATGTCGCGCTTCGCATCACGCCGGAGTCCGGTTCTGCGCCTCTCGTCTCGCACTGGGCCGGTCTGCGTCCCGTAACCCCCGACCGACTCCCAATACTCGGGCCCGACCCCCGCCTGCCGCAGCTGATTTACGCCTGCGGCCATGGCCGCAACGGGATTCTGCTCGCTCCTGTCACGGGCGAAGCAATCGGCGCTCTCACCGCCGGTGCAACTACAAGTCATGACCTCTCCCCATTCGCTATCGAACGCTTCGCCGAAGCGCTATAACCGCCTATATTTTGATGAACGGTTAGCGTGACTATCACTTGGCAGGTCCTACCAATAGCTTGGGCGTGACGCGCGCGGCACCCGTGCGCGCCGCGTTCGCGACTAGAGGCGCATGCAAGATTCGCTTTACCAGATCTTGGGTAAGCACGACGCACCCGCTCTCCCCGAGCGGAAGCCGGCCTGGTTGAAAGTACGGGCCCCCGGCGGTCCGAACTATCTCCGCATCCAGCAGCTCATGCAGGACCTCAGACTCCACTCCGTGTGCGCGGAGGCGCACTGCCCGAACATCGGCGAGTGCTGGGAGCACGGGACTGCCACCTTCATGATCCTCGGCGACGTCTGCACGCGAAACTGCGCCTACTGCGCGATCGCCCACGGCCGCCCACCCGCATACGACATCGAAGAGCCCGCGCGCGTCGCAGCCGCGATCGCGGAGCTCGATCTGCAGCACGCGGTCATCACGTCGGTCGACCGCGACGACCTCCCCGACTTCGGGGCGTACGTCTTCGCCGAGACGATTCGACAGATCCACGCACGGCTCCCCGGCTGCTCGGTGGAGGTGCTCGTCCCCGATTTCCAGGGACGGGAGGAGTCGATTCGCACAGTGCTTGAGGCCGAGCCGGAGATCTACAACCACAACACCGAGACCGTGCCGCGCCTCTTCAAGCGGTGCCGTCCGGGCGGACGGTACGAGCGCGTGCTCGAGATCTTTCGTGTCGCGAAGCGAATCGCCCCGAACATCCCGACGAAGACGGGGCTCATCCTCGGAATGGGCGAGACGATTCCCGAGGTGCTGCAGACGATGCGCGAGCTGCGCGAGGTCGACGTCGATATCCTGACACTCGGACAGTACCTGCGACCATCGGAGAAGCACCATCCGCTCGACCGCTACTACTCGCCCGAAGAGTTCGTGCTGCTGCGCGACGCCGGCCGCGAGATGGGCTACCGGCATGTCGAGTCCGGCCCGCTCGTGCGCTCCAGCTATCACGCGTGGGAGCAGGTCCAGGCGGCGGGCGTCTGATGGCGCGCGCCAACAAGTCCGCCCCCGCTCCTTCCGAATCTCCAAACGCGACCGAGACGAAATCGATGGCGAAGAAGAAGCCCGAAAGCTCCGACGACTCTGCGCTCCGCCTCTCGCTGCTGCGCGAGATGCTGCTCATGCGCCGCTTCGAGGAGCGCACGGCCGAGGCGTACGCGCTCGGCAAGATCGGCGGCTTCTGTCATCTCTATATCGGACAGGAAGCGGTTGGCGCCGGCGCGATCTCGGTGCTGCGCCCCGACGACTACGTCATCACGAGCTATCGCGATCACGGGCAGGCGCTCGCTCGCGGGATCACGCCACGCTCGGTGATGGCGGAGCTCTTCGGCCGCATCGATGGCTGCTCGAAGGGGAAAGGCGGCTCGATGCATCTCTTCGACCGCAACACCAACTTCCTCGGCGGGCATGGGATCGTCGCCGGACACATTCCGATCGCAACGGGCGTCGGCTTCGCGATCAAGTATCGCGGCGGTGACCAGGTGTGCCTCTGCTTCTTCGGCGAGGCCGCGGTGAACAACGGTGCGTTCCACGAGGCGCTCAACATGGCGGCGCTCTGGCAGCTGCCCGTCGTTTACCTCGTCGAGAACAATCGTTATGGCATGGGCACGGCGCTCGAGCGCGCGTCGTCGGTGAACGACATCGCCGAGCGGGCGTGCTCGTACGATATGCCGAACGAGGTGGTGGACGGACAGGACGTAATCGCCGTGCGCGAGGCGGTGACGCGCGCCGTCGCGCGTGCACGCGGCGAGAACACGCCCACGCTCATCGAGGTGCGCACCTATCGCTTCATGGGCCACTCGATGTCCGATGCGGTGAGCGGCACCTATCGCAGCAAGGAGGAGCTCGACGAGTACATGAAGCGCGATCCGATCGCGGTGCTGCGCGCGCAGATGGAGCAGCGCGGCGAGTGGTCGGACGACAAGATGGCCGCGATCGATGACGAGGTGCGCGCCATCGTCGAGGATGCGTGGAACTTCGCCGACGAGAGCCCGGAGCCGCCGCTCGAGGCGCTCACGGAGGATGTGTACGTCGACACGACCAGCGACACCGACACCGGCGTCGCCGCCGCGGGCGAGCGCTGAGATGGCGATCATCACGTATCGAGACGCGCTCAATCAGGCGCTTCGCGAAGAGATGCAGCGCGACGATCGCGTCTTCATCATGGGCGAGGAGGTCGCGGTCTATCAGGGCGCGTACAAGGTTTCCAAGGGGTTGTTGCAGGAGTTCGGCGAGATGCGCGTCGTCGACACCCCGATCACGGAGCTCGGCTTCGCGGGCGTCGGCGTGGGCGCGGCGATGGTGGGGCTGCGCCCGATCATCGAGTTCATGACGTGGAACTTTGCGCTCCTCGCGCTCGATCAGGTCGTGAATGCAGCGGCGAAGATGCTCTCGATGAGTGGCGGACAGTTCAACATCCCGATCGTCTTCCGCGGTCCGAACGGCGCCGCGCTCCAGCTTTCCGCGCAGCACTCGCAGTCGTGGGAGTCGTGGCTCGCCCACATTCCGGGGCTCAAGGTCGTCGCCCCGGGCACGCCGTACGATGCCAAGGGGCTGCTCAAGAGCGCCATTCGGGACGACAATCCGGTGATGTTTCTCGAGGGCGAGATGCTCTACAACATCAAGGGCGAGGTTCCCGAGGGCGAGTACACCATTCCGCTCGGCAAGGCCCAGGTGAAGCGCGAGGGCGATCACGTCACGATCATCTCGTACGGCAAAATGATCAACGTCGCCAACCAGGCGGCCGACATACTCGCGAAGGATGGCATTCGCGCGGAAGTGATCGACCTGCTCACGCTGCGCCCGATCGACACGGAGACGATCATCGCCTCGGTGAAGAAGACGAACCGCGCGGTCGTCGTCGAGGAGGGATGGGAGATCTGCGGAATGGGAGCGCAGATCGTGGACTATGTGCAGCGCGACTGCTTCGACGATCTCGATGCGCCGGTGCTGCGCGTACATCAGGTCGACGTGCCGATGCCGTACGCAAAGAATCTCGAGCGCGCGGCGAAGCCCGACGCGCAGAAGACCGTCGCCGCTGTGCGGCAAGTACTCTACCTCGACTAGCCGCTTCGGATGTAAGGGAGGATGTGATGGCAACGAAGGTGACGATGGAGGCGCTTTCTCCGACGATGGAGGAGGGTCGCCTCGTGAAGTGGCTGAAGAACGAGGGCGACACAGTGGCCAAGGGCGATCTCCTCGCGGAAGTGGAGACCGACAAGGCCGTGATGGAGCTGACCGCGCGCGGCGATGGTGTGCTCCGCGCGAGGCTCGCGGCGGAGGGTGATACGCGCCCGGTGGGCGATTTGCTCGCGGTGATCGCGGCGAAGGAGGAGAACATCGATGCGCTGTTGGCGAAGGCGCCGGCGGCGGCGGCTCCCGCGGCAGCTGCTGCTCCTGTGGCGGCGGCTGCTCCCGTGGCGGCTGCTGCTTCCGTGGCGGCTGCGGCTCCTGCGGCGGCTCCAACCCCGCCCGAAG